>PXBW01000122.1 GCA_003566775.1 candidate division WS1 bacterium | reverse complement strand
GCTGCCCGCGCGAGGCCTGCCACAGGTTGCCACAACGTTCTTCGAGATGGCCGAAGGGACCGACGCGCGCTTTCTCTGGGCGCCGTCGAAGCGCTACGATTCGGCAAAGAGCCTCGAGCGGCAGATTCGAGAGGGACCGCGCACCTCGGGTGATGTGACGATTCGGGTGCGCGCCGACGGCTCGGTCTGGCCCGCGCGCGGCGCGCAGAGCGCCGGGAAGCTGCTCGAGGATGGGTGGCGAGAGATCTGGGCGTGTGAGGAGTTCAATCGTTACCGCGAACTGCTGAAGGCCCCCACGCGCTGTCCGGAGTGTCCCGACCTGCCGATCTGCAGGGCCGACTGTCCGAAGGACCCCGAAGGCTGGAGCGACGATCGTGAGGATGGTGAGACGACGTGAGTGCACGGCGCCTGACGCTGACGATCTTCGTCCTGCTGCTGGTTATGTGCGCCACCGCCGGAGCGCAGGATTACTCCTTCTCGGTGCCGGAGATGGTGCTGGAGGTGGTGCCGCACGCCGACGCCTCGGCCACCTTCAAGTACACGATTCTCTTTCAGAACAACGCGGGCGCACATCCGATCAACGTGGTGGACATCGGCCTGCCCCATCGCGGCTACGACATCGAGAACATGAGCGCCACTCTTAACGGTGAGACGGTATACAATATAAGTCGGTCGACGTACATCGACGTCGGGGTGGAGGTCCCGCTGGTGCCCCAGATCGAGCCGGGAGAGAGTGGTCTGGTGACCTTCGAGGCGACGATGCCCGACATGGTCTATCAGGACACCACCGATCCCGAGCTTGCCTCGCTTCGCTTCACTCCCACCTGGTGGGGTTCGCAGTACGTGACCGGAACCACTGAACTGATAATCGGCGTCTATCTGCCCGATGAGATCGACCTTGATCGCGTCGTGTGGCAGCTCGGGCAGGAGTTTCAGAAGGTGCAACTCGACGACCGGAAGGCGGTGGTCTGGGTCTTCCCCGAGACGAGGGTCGTGGAGGAGCACATGGTCGGGGTTTCGTTTCCCAAGGCTTGGATGGAGCGCGTGGTGGAGATGACCGCCTTCGGCCTGGCTTACAAGTGGTGGGAGGAGAGCCCGAATGTGCGCCTGATAGCCGGGGCGCTGATGGTTGTTCTGTTCGCCGTCTGGTTCTTCCGCTTTACCGGCGGGACCGGGGGCTGCCTGTTCACACCGCTCATCATCGTCATTCCCATCGCGTGGGGTGTCAGTCCGGCGTTGCAGCTTATCAGTATCCCGGTGCTGATACTGCTGCTCGTGTTCAGCGAGCGGATGATAAAGGCGAAGCGACGCACCTATCTGCCGCCGATCGAGTCGGTCGCGGGCGGGGAGATCAAGCGCGGCCTGACCGCACCGGAGGCGGCGGTCATCCTGGAACGACCGCTCGGCGAGGTGCTGACACTCGTGATCTTTGGGCTGCTCAGCAAGGGCCTGGTGGTCATGAAGGAGGAGGATCCGCTCACCGTCGAGGTGCCGGAGCACTTCCAGACCACGCGCGGCGAGCGACGGAAGATCGCCGCCGAACTCGGCACCGTGATACGCGGCTACGAGCAGCCGTTCCTCGACAGCTTCATGGCCGAGCCGGGAAGGCCGGTCCCGGATCTCGACCTGAGCAAGGAGATGAAGAATCTCATCACCAATGTGGTGGATCGGATGAAAGGCTTCGACCTCGAACGGACGAAGGAGTACTACGAGTCGATCGTGTACCGGGCCTGGAAGGAAGCGCAGAAGGTGGGCGAGGTCGAGAAGCGCGATGAGTACGTGGATCACAACATCGGATGGCTGATGCTGGCTCCGCCTCCGCGGCGGCGCTTCCATGTGTGGCACTCGGCAGGGCGTGGATATACTCCGCGATGGGCGGGCGGCGCGACTGCTTCGGCCTCCGGTCCGGAGGTGGGAGGACGCACCAGCGCGGGCGACGTTGCCGCGTCGTTCTCAGGCTGGGCCGAGAGGGTCTCCGGGCGCATGGCATCGAGCATGGACCCGGTATCCGTCGGCGTCAGGAGCGGTGGGGTGATGAATCTCTCCGGCGTGGATAAGGTCGGGATGGACTTCCTCAACAGCATGGCCGAGTCGAACGGCAGCAGCGGTGGAGGAGGGGGCTGTGCCTGCGCCTGTGCGGGCTGTGCCTGCGCATGCGCGTGTGCAGGAGGTGGTCGCTGATCTCGCGCCCTGATCTGCCTGCGGAGAACCTGTCCGAGAAGCTCGCCGACTGGCTGCGCGCCACACGTTCGCGCGGATTGAGACGGGCGAGCATAGGGCTGCGCGAGTGTGTGCTCGAGGTCGGCTGCGGCCATGGTATCGTCACCGCCGAACTTGCGCGACGGGCACGGGGGACGGTCGTGGCTCTCGACATCGATCCCGGGGTGCTGCCGTTCCCTGCGATGGATGACCTGATACCCGTGGCCGCCGATGGGCGGCAACTGCCCTTTGCCGACGAGAGCTTCGATCTCGTCGTCTTCCAGAACACGCTGATGTGGATCGATCCCGCAGCGGAGGCAGTCGCTGAGGCCACGCGTGTCCTGCGGCCCGCGGGGGCGTTGCTGGCGCTGGAGCCGGACTACGGCGCAATGATCGAGGAGCCGGATCTCGGGCTGCGCAATACCTGGCTCGATGCCCTCGAGCGCTCCGGCGCCGATCCGCTGATGGGAAGGAAGCTGCCACGCCTTACGGAGGAGGCCGGTCTGCGTCCCCGGGTGGAGTTCACGCACGTCCCCGGACGGGCTCACTCGGAGGCGATCGATCTTCTGACAGAGCTTCCCCTGACCGTTCTGCAGCGCGAGGGGGCGGAGGGAGCGCGCGAGATCATTGAGCGGGCGGCGGACTCGTGGGCGATATTCCTGCACGTGCCCTATTTGCTGGTGGTGGCGACTCATTGAGAGCAAAAAAAACTCTGAATTAGGGAAGGTTTTTGTTGCAGTATCTCGAATATCTGCTATAATCAGATGCAACAAAATTTTAGTACGGCGTCGAACGCGTGAGAGGAGTGGTCCGAATGAAGCGCGGCTTCACTTTGATCGAACTCCTGGTGGTGATCGCAATCATTGCGATCCTCGCCGCGATACTCTTCCCCGTCTTCGCAAGGGCAAGGGAGAGGGCGCGTCAGACCGCATGTCTGAGCAACGCCAAGCAGATGGGCCTCGCCGTCATGATGTACGCCCAGGACTACGATGAGGTCTATCCGGCGCGACAACGTCCGCTGGAGCACCCGTTCGAGATCAATGGTTATACGCACAGCAGCGCGATTCTGTGGTACGCCGCGATCTGGCCGTACTTCGTCAACACCGATATCTTCAACTGCCCCAGCGCGAGAGATGTGGTGTGGCGGGGCCAGTACACCGGAAACACGCGATACGGTATCAACACCATGATCGCGGGCAATAACACTGCCTACTCGATGGCAGAGATCGTGCGACCTGCCGAGACAATCATCATCGGCGAGTCGGACTGGACGCGCAGTACGGCTGATCACGGATGGAGCAACTCCTGGATGCTGCACGCCACCCCGCACCCGAGTCGCTTCATCCCTCAGCGCCACAATAATGGGGCGAACATCATCTTCTGTGACGGCCACGCGAAGTGGGTTCCGATCTCTCTGGATCCAAACTACACCGGTACCGGAGAGGTTCCCATGACCGTCAACCCGCCTGGAGTACTCTGGCGGCCTGACGGTCAGAGTTAGCAGGGTGGCCAGCTTTGAGATCTCTGATCTTTGGTGGAACGGAAGGTCTCTAAACTCGATGTCATGTCACCGGCCCGGTGGTGGCGCGGTTCAGTCCACACCGGGCCGATAGCGCCTGCAGATGGTTTTTCTCTCAAGAAGGATTTCTCTCTGATAACGACGAACATGTTGGCACACGGTACGGAGTGACACGTTCTTACACTGCTGCGGGCAATATCTGAGAGGAGTGGTCCGAATGAAGCGCGGCTTCACCTTGATCGAACTCCTGGTGGTGATCGCAATCATTGCGATCCTCGCCGCAATTCTGTTCCCGGTATTCGCGAGGGCCAGAGAGAGGGCCAGACAGACCAGTTGTCTGAGCAATATGCGCCAGCTTGCCACCGGCGTGCTAATGTACACCCAGGACTACAATGAGCGCCTTCCCCTGCAGTTTCACCACGCCGGAGATGAGGACAGGTGGACGCTGCTGGAGCCGGGTGGCAGATCCGTGTGGTACGTGTATATTATGCCCTACGTGATGAATTGGGATATACTTCACTGCCCCAGTCAGGAGACTGAGGGCTTCCGCATTCAGGACGGCTCAGGAAGCTCTTTCGTCTCCGATCCGCCGCTCGGCTATGGCTGGAACTTCGTCTTCACCTACATCCAGCCGGTTAGGCTGGCGCGAATCACCGAACCGTCCTACGTTGTCATGCTGTGCGAGCAGGACAACAGGTATCCCTACGGTCGCTGGTTCAATGAAGGTGACTCGACCAGCCACTACCCGTGGCGACACAGCCGACACAATCAGGGCGCGAACTACGCGATGATGGATGGACACGCGAAGTGGGTTCCTGGGGGCCGGGTGGCACAGGCGGCCGGTGATCCCGGGGCTCCGCGAGAGTTCCGCTTCGATGTCACCTGGCCGGAACGGTCGCGATAATGCCCGGCGTCAGAGCCTGACCATCCAGACCGTTCAGTGACGATACAGGGCTACCCTCTGTTTCAGGGGGAAGCCCTTTTTCTTTTTTCGAGACAGGCGGGCGAACTCTGCGCCGCCGCGAAGAGTCACTGATTAATGACAGCAGGTGTGCAATATCGCATACCAGGTTCTTCCTGTGGTGGCGCAGGCGAAGGCTGCGTCATGGAACGGCGCCGTACCGAGCACCGACATTCAGGCGACCGGGAGGTGTCTTAATGCGCCCGGGCTTCACTTTGATTGAGTTGCTCGTGGTCATAGCCATAATCGCAATACTTGCCGCAATACTCTTCCCCGTCTTCGCGAGAGCGCGGGAGCAGGCACGTCAGACGAGTTGTATGAGCAATCTGAGGCAGATCGGGCTGGCGTGGCAGATGTACGCCGGTGACAACGACGATCTGGGGGTTCCGTACGGATACTTCAACCCCGAACCCGCCCCGCGGTACAATGACGACAACGGCGGTCTGTGGGACTGGCCGGTGCTGCTTCAGCCGTACATCCAGAATCGGCAGATATACGAGTGTCCATCCTATCCCGGGATCATCTACGATCTGCCCGGTTCGGGGACCGACCTGCCCTATCCAGTGTTCTACACACTGGCGCGGACGGCCTCGGTGGATTACTCACGGGATACGAGGCCCCCGCTGGACCTCGCTCGCGTGACCAATCCCTCGGAGAAGATCGTGATGACCGACAAGTGGCATAACGATTCGATCTGGACGAACAGCATCATACCGGGAGAGCGCGAGGACTGGATGGGGAAGGAAGAGTCCTACGTGGGATACTGGCACAATGATGGTGCGAACTACCTGTTCATGGACGGACACGTGAGTTGGCACGCGAGGTACAGCACCACGGAAGAGATGTGGCGCCCCCACATGTGAAGTGATGAGTCCGATCAACTCTCCTGCCGGTGGCATTTGGTGGGCGGAGGTCAAATGGTGCGCGCGGCGGTCGATTCCGACGGGTTCGACTGCCGCTTGAGTGTACCGGGGTGAAGGTTTGCGCGCTCGCCCCGGTGAACCTGATGTTGTGTTCCGAACGCGTGCAGCGTTGTGTCGGCGGGGCCTCTCCCGCCGCGAATGCGCAGAGAGATGTCGGTGGAGGTATGCCATGAAGTGCTGGATTGCCGCTCTGGCCGCTCTTGCGATGCTGATCACCACGCCCTGTCTGGCCCAGGAAGTTGACAACGGCCTCGCGCCGGTGGTGCAGTTCGATACCGATGAGCAGGACACCAGCGGGGACGGTGTGCCCGATCGGATCAAGAGGCTTCTGGGCATGCCGGTCGAGGAACATACCACCTTCCACCTCGCAGGTGAGGACGGCACGGTCGCGGGTGGGGATGAGACCGACGAGTTTGAGCTTGCGAACGACGTTCATCGGATCTACTTCGCCAACGCCGCGGGTGACCGCTGGGTCTGGCGCATCGACTTCGCCGACGAGTTCGAGACACAGGGCCGGCTGGTGCATCTCTACCTCGACTGCACCAACGATCTGACCACCGGTCGGCAGGACAGCGCCTGGGTGCAGGGCACGGATATCATGCTCACCTGCAGCGACGGGACCTTCCAGACGATGCATGTGAACTCCGATGTGTTGTCCGACAACCACGACCTGCGCGGGCTGGTGGACGGCCACTCGGTCTGGTACTCGATGGATCTGAAGTTATTCCACAACGAGCAGGGCAACTCGGAGTATCGTCTATTCGTGCTGAGTCAGTATCCCGAGACGTCCGGCGACAATGACCGGGCGGGCTGGTTCACGGTCGTGGGGCCCGGTGAGAGTGAAATCGAGAAACCGCGCGTCGGTTCGATGGCGGAGATCTTCTCCGACGGTGTGCATGTAGAGGCGCCGTGGCTCTACTGGCGCGAGCAGCTTCGGCTGATGGAGCCGGTCACACTCGACCTGCGCGAGGCCGAGACGACGGGCATGATTCTCGAGGATCGCGCGCTGGTCGCCGTGGAGGAGGGCGCGACGGCCACGGTACGCTCGCCAGTTTCCGGTGAGTACTACGTGAACTTCGTGCTGCAGGACAGCCTCGAGCGCGAGGAGGAACTGACGTTCTCGGTGGGTGACGAGACGCTTGCGGAGTTGGTCATGGCCGACAGGGATGGCCTGGTGCGGCTGTTCAAGATTCCAGAGCCGGTGACACTGGCCGAGGATACGCCGATGACCTTCGCCTGCGATGGACCGGCGCAGGACGGGCGGATCGTGGAGCTTTTCCTCACGCGTGAGTTGATTGAGCCGCCGGGGATGGCGATTCACGACATCGCGGCCTACTGCCCGCCGGGACAGGAGGGCGATCGGGTGACGGTGGACGTGGTCTTCCTCACCAACGAGCCCTGCGCCGGGCGGGTTGAATGGGGCGAGGGAGATACGCTCAATCAGGAGGCGCGCGGGGATCGCGCGACTTACAGTCATCGGATGCGGCTTGAGGACCTCGAACGCGGTGCGACATACAGCTTCCGGGCGATTGCGGGGCCTGAGGACGATGCGGTCACCAGCGAGGTGCATACCTTCGTGGCGGACTTCGTCCGCCCTGAGCGCTGCGGCGTGGATCGCGAGCAGGTGGCGCTGTCGGTGACCGATCCGCTGGAGGATCGCGCGGCGTGGCCGGTGAGCGGCGGCGTCCCGATCCCCGAGGGGCATCTGAGCAGCGCCGAGAACTGTCGCCTGCTGCAGGACGGTGAGCCGGTGGCGGCGGACTTCCGGGAGCTTGCGTGGTGGACGGACGGTTCGGTGCGGTGGCTGCTGGTGAGCCTGTTGCACGAGGACGGCGACTACGTGCTGGAGTACGGTGCTGAGGTCTCGGTCCCGGAGGTGGAGCGGCCGATCGCGGTCGAGGAGACCGCGGATGGACTGCGGGTAACGACCGATGTGCTGCAGGCGGAGATCTCTCGGGAGAGCTTCTCACCTCCCGGCGACCTGTGGCTGGACCTGAGCGGTGACGGTAACTTCACAGACGCCGAGCACATCTTTAGCGCGACCGAGGGCGCGGTGCTGGTCGATGCCGAGGGTAACCGCTACTCGACCGCCGGTCAGCCGGTGGAGCGCCTCGTGGTCGAGGAGGCCGGGTCGGTGCGCACGGTGGTGCTGGCGGAGGGGCGCTTCGCGGGAGAGGCGGACGAGTCGCTCGGCTGGAGTTGCCGGATGTACTTCACCCGCGGCTTCCCCGGCGTGCCGACGGTCTTTACACTGAATGGCGATGTGGGTGACTCGATCCGGCCGCCCACGATGACGCACATTCAGAGCCTGACGGTGCCCGTAGAGTTCGCCGGTGATGCGCAGGACTCGATGCGCGTGCTGCATGACTACGACAACAGGTACATCATCACGCAGGACGGGCAGTCGGAGGAGCATGCCGGGCATATCACGCCCACGGGCGGCCTGCAGGCGGATGATCGGGGCGTGAGCGTGGCGATCCGCAACTTCTGGCAGATGTACCCGAAGGCGTTCTCCGTCGAGGGCAACACGGTCACCGCGGAGATATTCCCTGAACTGCCCGAGGATCAGTACCAGGACGAGGACCTCACACCGCTGCAGACGACGATGTGGTACTACTGGTGTGACAACGGGGATTACATGATCCCGATGGGCGTGGCGCTGAGCTACGACCTGCTGTTTCACGCGAACGATGGCGCCGCCGCGGATGGTCTGGCAGAGGCGTGGGAGCACATTCCGGTTCTCTCGCCGACTCCGGAGCACTACTGCGGATCGGGAGTGTTCGGGGATCTCGAGCCGGAACAGCCGGGGATCTTCGAGATCTATCAGGAGTGGGTGCGGGACGGGCTGCACATGCTGGAGGCGCGTCGCGAGCGCAATCGCGAGTATGACTGGATCAACTTCGGTGACACGCACGGTGAGCTCTCGGTCAACTGGACCAACCAGGAGTACGATCTGCAGTGGGGCCTGCTGATGCAGTTCGTGCGCTCCGGTGACTGGCAGTTCTTCCAGCGCGGCGAGGAGGCCGCGCGGCATTTCGGGGCGGTGGACACGGTACACTTCTCGCCGGTGGAAACGCTCGTGGGGATTCAGAAGGCTCACTGCCTCGGGCACGTCGGCGGCTTCCCGATGGAGCGGCCGGAGGATACGAGATACTGGTTCTCAAGCGGCATCTGGAACACCGGGCACATGTGGTCACAGGGTCAGCTCACCATGTGGTGCCTCACCGGGGATCGGCGCTACCTCGATTCAGGGATGATCAACGTTGAGTGGTTCGCGCGCGAGGAGACGCGCACGCTGCCGGCCTACGTGCATCGCTCGCCGGGATGGAGCACGCTTGCGGCGCTGGGCGGTTATCACGTGGTGCCGCATCCGTACTACCTCAATGCGGCGCGGCTGTTCGTGCAGGGCGCGATCGCGCGGCAGTGTCCGGGGACGGGTACGCTGATCCACAGGATCGGAGAGTGTGAGTGCCCGACCAAGCACGTCGGCGGCAAGACCTTCATGACCGGCGTGGTCATGACCGCGCAGAAGATGCTCGATGAGATCGACCCGAACCCCGAGGTCCGCGAGTCGATCGTGCGCAGCGCCGACTGGATCGGCTGGAGAATGTGGCAGCCCGAGAATAACAGCTTCCAGTACGCACAGTGCACGCAGTACGACGGGCGACCGACCCACGCGGGCACGTACATGATCTGCGAGGGCCTCGCCGAGGCGCACAACCTGTCGGGCAATCCGCTGCATCGCGAGATGCTGGAGCGCTCGCTCGGTGACATGATCGTGAATCGCAACCCGTCCGGTTCGGGCAAGGGGTATGCGATGCAGATCAGGATGACACCCTGGGCGCTGTCGCTGATGCAGCACTGGGGTATGACGGAGCTTTCGCCTCCCCCGCCGCCGGAGCCGCAGGTGGGGATGGCGGACGCGATCTACCTTCCCGCGGACGGTCCGGGTCTGCTGGCGCTGCGGGTGAGCAACCCGAGCCGCCAGCCGATCCCGGCGAGCATGGAGATCGCGTCGCTGCCCGATGGCCTGAGCGCCGACCGCGGGAGCGTTGAGTGGACGGC
>PXBW01000229.1 GCA_003566775.1 candidate division WS1 bacterium | reverse complement strand
GCTGAGGGCGAGTTGACCGCGACCGTGCGCCCGGCCCGAGAACTGGCGCTGGGTGAGGGCGTGGGGATGGTGACCGGGGAGGGTGATCCGGTCGCACAGGCTCTGAGGCGACTGGAGATAGAGATCGAAGCTCTGCCCGATCTCAGCGAGGCTGCGCTCGGGGAGTTCAACGCGCTGCTGGTGGGCTCGGAGGCGCATGAGAAGGACTTCGCGGGCCTGCACGAGGACTGGCCGATGCTGCTGGACTTCATTAACTCGGGCGGCCGCGTGGCGCTGATTCAGCTCCAGGACACCGCACACGAACCGGGCTTCCTGCCGCTGCCGATGACGCTCTCGGACGATCGCACCGCGCTCGCGGAAGTGGTGGCACCCGATCACCCGCTGTTCGCGGACGGAGCGGGCGAGGGGGTCGTTGACTGCGTCTCCTACGACAGCATCACCTCGGCGGACGAGGGCTGGACGGTGCTGGCGCGCGATCGCAGCGGCAATCCGTCGATTGTGGAGGCTGCGGTTGGAGGGGGCGCGGTGCTGCTGATCCAGCCGTCGCCGGAACGCTACGTGATCGGCACCGAGAGTCCGACCGGGCAGACGACGGTGGAGGCCTGCGGACAGCTATTACGCAATGTGATGGAGTGGCTACAGGCTCGCTGAGATGATCCCGGTCGCAATTGCGCAGGATGATGAAAACAGGTGCAATGTTAAGATAGCAATAATTCTGCTCCGGCGGAACAATTCCCCCCCGGCGTGTGTTATAATCTACGACACAGCAAGTTCGATCAGGGTGAAGCTCGCCGCAAGGGGGTTTATCTCGCGTCGCACAACCTTGTTATGTGAGCACCGCCCGCCTCTGGCTGAGGCGGGCGTCTTTTTTGTACGATCAAGCGAGACATCTGTCAGAGTACTGGTGGTAATGGATGGTCATCACTCGCGCCCGATGTCGACACCCCGGGGAGAGTATCCGCGTAAGGCCGAGGCCTAAAGACAGATCAGGGGTTGTCGGTGTGTTCGAGAGGCTGCAGGAATTGCGGAGGGATGTGCTCGGCGAGATAGACTCGGCCCGCGCGGCGGAAGCAGATGCCCGCTTCCGATGCACCTGCAGCGTCCACGCGCAAAACCACCGGTTCGGGATCACGGCGGCGACCCACATTGCGCGCATCTTCAGCAGTGGCGCTCATATGTACCATCTGTCGCCCCATCGCCTTCAGCCCCTCACGGAGTATGGTCTCCACTTTGTCGCGCGGGGTTCCGTGATAGAGAACAGGTGGCGGGTCACAGATCTTCCCGGCTTCGTCCACCGGGTAGGAATGCCCGTAGGCGGCGCGGATCATCTCACCCATGATTTCGAAGCGTCCCCTGGGATCGCGGCCCGCGACCTCGAGCAACTCCTCGATCCGCACGTCGAGAGCATCCGCGAGCGCCCCCAGAGGTACGAAGCCTCGTTCGTCGGGTGCGAGTTGTTCGGCTTCGGGGTGATGCCGCAACAGGTACGACATGCGCTTTGACAGCTTCACGCGGCGGCTGGATTCGATTACCCCGGTCACCTCTTCCCGTGAGATATGCACGGTACTCATGAGATTCGCTTTGATGCGTCCAGCTCCTGCCGCAAGAATCCAGGGGCAACGGGTGACAGGGAGAAGTCGATGCATGGGGAAGACTGGCAGTGAAACAGCACTGCCGGGAGTGAACGCGCGAGGAGCTTTGCGGAACAGAGAAGGCATCTCCCGCGATATCGCGAAGGAAAGTATAACAACAGGCCACGGATGTGCGGAATGCACTGCGGTGGTCATCATGAGCATGGAAGGGCAAACCAATGGCAGAAGTATCCGCGGGAGACACGGTCAAGGTTCATTACACCGGCAAACTTGAGGATGGGACGGTATTCGACAGTTCGCGCGAGCGAGAGCCGCTGGAGTTCACTATCGGCGAGGGGCAGATCATCCCCGGCTTTGAGGACGCTGTGACCGGTATGGAGGAGGGGGAGGAGAAGACGGTCGATATCTCTCCCGATCAGGCCTACGGACCCCGTCACGATGATGCGGTGGTGGAGATGGATCGCAGTCAACTGCCCGAAGAGGTCGACCCGGAGATCGGGATGCAGCTTCAGCTTCAGGGTCAGGATGGCCGCGCATTCCCGGCACGGATCACCGAGATAGGCGACGAGATACTTACACTCGACGCGAACCATCCGCTCGCGGGAGAGACGCTGACCTTCGACATTGAAGTGGTCGAGGTCGAGGAGTAAGATCGCACAGCTTCGCGGAATTGGCACGGGCCGGGAGCCGCTCCCGGCCTGTGTCACGCTGCGAAACTCACAGGGCAGCGTCTGCGGGCCTCATCCTGGCTCGGCCTGTCCCATCGATCCGTCGAGCCAGTCGAGCGGGTAGCGAACGCACTCGTAGAACGCCGAGTAGAGCGCCTCGATGTTCTCGAAGGGTACTTCCTGCCCGACCTCACCGTGGAGAATACAGCCGCCGTCGTATGCGCCGAAGGCCCTGATGGCCTCCCTGACCGCGTCCTCGATCTGGCGTGGCGTGCCGAAGGGGATCGTCCATTGGCGGTCGATGTCGGTGCGTATGCAGACCCGACCGCCACATATTTCGCCCACACGCCGCGTACCCATACAGTCATGTTGCGGGTTGAGCACTGTCACCCCGATCTCAATCAGGTCATCGATGATCTCCAGAATCCAACCATCCGAGTGGAACCACACATGCGCGCCACCCTCACGCGCGGCGGCGAACATTGCGGCGTAGCGGGGTTTGAAGAAGCTCCGCCACATGTCCGGATGGATTAGAAGCTGGTCCTGCGCGCCCCAGTCGTCGCCGAAGCTGATGCAGTCCGCGCCCGCCTCGACGTAGCGGGTGATGCGATGCAGATTGTGCTCGACCATGCGGTCGGCAAGCTCGTGGGCGCCCGGATGATCCTCGGCGAGGTCCATGTAGAAGTTGGCGGGGCCGCGCATGTGTGACATAAGCTGAAAGAACCCGCCGCCGCTTGCCTTGACGAACTGTTCGGGGTGCATCTGGCGCACCTTAGTGGCGAAGTCTTCAAAGTGCTCCTCGGAGGGAGGAGAGGGAAACTCGTAGTCGGCCCAGGCGTCCCAGTCGGGAATCGCGGGTCGCAGCACCTCGCCTGAAGTGTACCCGCGCAGTCTGCGCCAGACGGTACCCCAGGCGTCCTCGTACTCAACCACGTCCTCGTCGGTCTCTTCGCCTGTGGGCATATTGCGCAGATTAGCCTCGATGTTCTCGTTGCCGAAGTCATCCGGATAGCGCTCGACGAGGTCGAGCAGTCTCTGCCCGTGCCGCCAGAGCGCGCCGGGGAAGACGTAATGGTGGATCGGACAGCGATCCGGGCCGGTGAACTCAATTGCGGCAAGTATCCGCTCGCGCGGCGTCATGGTATCGTTACGGTTCAAGGCGAGATCGTCTCCTTTGCCCGGCGCATTACGGCAGATGTGCAAGGACTATTCGCCATCCTGATCGAAATGACTTCCTCGCGAGCGTAGATCAGTCACGCGAAGGGGTTGCTTCCGATGTCACAACGAGTGTTTTTCTACGATGACCGCGATATCGACACCTCCCACGGGCTGCACCTGGCGTACGGGCCGGTTACGAAGCTCGGGCTGGTGGACTGGCCGCGCTCGGACTGGGAGATGGACTTCGCATCGGTCTTCGCTGGCAGCGTCATCCCCATGCCCGGCGGCGGCTGGCGCGTCTACTACTCCGGGCAGTGCTTGACCCCTGAGCGCAGATTCGGCCTCGCAATGGCCGAGAGCGCAGACGGCATCACCTGGGAGAAGCCGCTGCTCGGGCAGCTTGAGATCGAGGGCAGCGACACCAATCGCCTCGTCTTCGACAACGAGCCTGAGGAGGGGGCATTCACCCAGCCGCAGGTGGTGCTGATGCCCGACGGCTCGTGGCTGATGTGGTCATGGTGGCATGCGCGGGAGATCGGACAGTTCCGCTACCTTCGCGCCGAGAGCGATGACGGGATCCACTGGACACTGAACGATCTCGATGAACCCGCGGTGATGCACCCGGCCGACTGCGAACTCGGGGAGAACGCGCGGGTCGCGGGCCTCACCAGCGCCTCCGCGGAGGACGAGTTCGCCCACAAGCGGACCATGGACTGGCTGGAGGCAAAGCGGCTGCGCTCCAATGACGCGACCTACGTGTACTACGATGAGGAAGCGGAGCAGTTCGAGATGTACTCCGTCTGGCTGCTGCCGTGCGATCCGGACACCTACCGCTACACGCCGCATGACAACGCGCCACGAGTGCTGCGCACCATCCACCGCCGCACCAGCGATGACGGGGTGGCGTGGTCGGACCCGGAGATGCTGGTGCTCGCCGACGAGCATGACCCGATGCACCAGGAGTTCTACTACCTCGCGGTGGAGCCCGACGGCGAGTGGAACATCGGCATGATGGGGCACTACCGCTGCTGGGAGCAGACGATGGACCTCGAACTGTGCTTCTCGCGCGACCGCCGCCACTGGGAGCGGCCCTTGCGTGGAGGCTGGGTGCCGCGCGGTAGCATCGAGGAGATCGACTGCTGGTCGATCTACTCGACGAATTGCCTGATGGATATGGGCGATCGCTGGCGCCTGCTCTACCGCGGCGGCAATTCGCTGCACAACCACGAGCTTCCAGAGGGCGTGGAGGAGGAGCGCAAAGAGACCTTCGTGGCGGATGCGCCGAAGGGGCGCTTCGCGGGCCTCAGCACCACCGATCGGGCGCTCGGCGCGCTGACGCTGAAGCGCTTCAATCACACCGCCGAGTGCATCATCGTGGACGCGGACGTGCGCGGTCGCCTGCAGGCGGAGCTACGCGACCCCTACGGCCGCCCGCTGGGGGGCTTCGAGCTTAACTCCTGCATGCCGATCAGCGGCGATTCGCAGCGCCATGTGCTGACGTGGGCGGGAGGCCGGACCAGCGCCGAGTATCGCTACGACGTGGTGGGCCTCCGTATCGAGATCGAGGACGGGGTGCTGTACTCGGTGGAAAGATGAAACGGCGGCGAACGACCTCGTTCGTTCGGTGGTGCGGATGCCCCCGTCCGCACGCCGTTAGCCGCAATGATTCCGTGGCACGGACACTCCTGTCCGTGCGCTGGTGGTGGAGTACGACCGGGCGGACTCACAGGTCCGCCCCTCCAGAACTACACGACAAACGAAGAACGACCTGGCGGGGCACGGGTCCCCGCGCTACAACAACGGCAGTCGGAGCATGCCGAGAGGTGGATGCCCTTGAGCAACGAGTCCTCAATCAACCTGATGACACGGCATCTGAGGACGCTGGCCGAGCGCGGCATAGCGTCGGGCTACGGGCCGGATGACAGCCGGCAGTGGATGTCCTCCATCGACACCAACACCGGCTTCTATCCTCTGGACGACACTCGGCCAACGGGCATCGAGCCGCGCTGCTACCGCTTCATCGAGGCCCCTCGCGGCTGCAACATCTACTGGGACGGGCCGCAGCTTGCCGCCTCGCATGCCCTGGCCGACCTCGCCGGTGAGCCGGTGCTGCATCACGCCGCAGACGCATATGTCGGCGACTTTTTCGACCGCTGCATCTCAGCAAGCGGGCTGCCGCTGTGGGGCAATCACTACTACTGGGACGCGTTCGCGGGCAAAGTGATGCGCTTCACCGGAAGCGAGCCGCCCGCGCCCTGCGATCCCGCCACCGACCTCGGCGACCTGCACGAGATCCGCCCCCTGCCGGTGCCGTGGGAAGCGCTCTGGCGCGTCTCTCCGGAGAAGGCCGAGACCGCGATCCGCGTCATGCTGGAGCGCCACCTTTTCGACCCGGAGACCGGTGGCTTCAATCGCCACGCCGACGGAGAGTCCGGCTGCGCCTTCCTCGAAGCAGGCGGCCTGCTGGTCGAGGCGGCAGGGTGGCTGCATGAGCGCAGCCCTGACACGAAGCTGATCGAGATCGCCACGCGCATCGCCCGCTGGAGCTTCGAGCACCGCAATGCGGACACCGATCTGCTTGAGAACAACCCGACCGAGACCCGCTGGGATAAGCAGATGAGCACCACCGAGGTCGGGATGTGGGCGGGCTGCCTGCTGCGCGCGGCGGAGCATATGCCCGCGTTGCAGGATGAGTTGCGGGAGATGGCGACCCACGCCACCGCGGCGTGGCTGCGCCACGGTTTCGATGAGTCGAAGGACCGGTACTTCGGACGGCTGATGGTGGCCGACGGCAGTCCGGTGATCGAGCCGAAGACCACGCCCTATCAGCCGGGTGACTACGCGGCCCCGTGGGAGCCGCTCTTCCCCGCGCACGACTACCCGATGGCCATGGCGGAGACCTGCGTGGAGCTTCTGCGCATCACTGGAGAGCCGGTCTTCCAACAGGCGGTGGAACGCTGGGTCGGCCACCTTCAGGCCTCGCTGCCTCCGCGCGAGGGCAGCGGCGGTTACGCCGAGCACTACGGGCGGGCGGTTCACTTCCTCTGCGTGGCGGATGCGGCGCTGAATCGCCCGCAGTGGCGCGATCTCGCCACGGGGCTGGCGGATGAGGCGGTCGAGCGACTCTGGACCGGGAGGATGTTCCGCGGACATCCGGGTGAGGACCGATATGACGCAGTGGATGGGGTCGGGGTGCTGATGCTTGCACTTATCCGGCTGGAGACTGGTGAAGAGCCGCCTATGCTCGGCTTTCACTTCTGACGGGGCGCCGTGATGGTTCGGGAAGGGCGGTGCTCGACGGCAACGCCTCCCTCCCCGATCCTCGCTCGCGATCCGCCGAATGCTGCTTCAGGAGGAAGGGGCTTACACAGGCAGGTTCAGGGAAGAATTCACGGACGATAATCCGTAGACGATCGGGAGGCGTCGCAAACATGAGCGATAGACGCGAAGCGCAGCAACCGAACATCATACTATTCACCACCGATCAGCACCGTGGCGACTGGATCGGACTCGCGGGTGAGTCGGTAGTCGAGACCCCGAACCTCGATGCGTGGATCAACGAGGGGCTGTACTTCCGCCACGCCTACACGGAGATACCCTCTACGACAGGCGCGCGGAGGATCATGCACCTCGGCCAGGGCTCCTTCGACTGCGGCCTCATCGGATACGCGGGCGGGCCGTGGGAGGAAGACATCTCACTCCCCGGCGTACTGGCGCAAGCCGGCTACCACTGCCTGAACGCCGGCTGGCGTAACATGCACCCCCGGCGCAGGCTGTACGGCTACCATCACGCGATCATCCATGACCTGCGGCCCGGGGAAGATGACTACATGGATTGGCTACAGCGAGAGCTTGGGCCCGGGGCCGACGAGCGGGGGCATGGCTCAGACGCCAACGGCTGGCTGGCGCGCCCTTGGCATCTCGAGGAGCGCTATCATCCGACCGT
This sequence comes from candidate division WS1 bacterium, assembly GCA_003566775.1. Lineage (GTDB taxonomy): Bacteria > Armatimonadota > Zipacnadia > Zipacnadales > UBA5352 > UBA5352. The sequence goes on along the minus strand of PXBW01000229.1, from coordinate 2,320 downwards.
ATGGACTGTGGACACCGCGCTGGAGATGATCGCGAAGCGCGATCCGACGCGTCCGTTCTTCATGTGGTGTTCGCATCATCGTCCGCATTCGCCCTACGATCCGCCGCAGTTCTACTGGGACATGTACATCGACCAGGACCTCGGCGAGCCACCAATAGGTGACTGGGCGGCGCGACACCGGCAGGATGGAGTCCCGCCGGATCGCACCGCATGGCAGGGCGATCTTGGTCCGGAGCGCACTCATCGCTGCCGGGCGGGCTATCTGGGCAACATCACTCACATCGACTACGAGATGGGGCGCATGGAGGAGATGCTGCGGCGGATGGACGGGGTGGACGCGCAGAACACCGTCTGGCTCTTCACCTCCGACCACGGCGACATGATGGGCGATCACTACCTGCACCGCAAGACCTACGCCTACGAGGGCTCGGCGCGCATTCCGTTCGTGGTGCGCTATCCGGAGGGCTACGACGGTCCCATCGGCGAGTTCGATCATCCCGTGGGCATCCAGGACGTCATGCCCACGCTGCTGGACATCGGGGGCGTGGAGGGGCCGGAGACGATGACCGGCGGCAGCGTGGTGAGGGCCGCGCGCGGGGAGCCGTGGCGCGAGTTTATCCACGGCGAGCACTCACCCTGCTACGCCCCGGACAACGCCTGTATGTACCTCACCGACGGGCATGAGAAGTTCATCTGGAACCCGATCAACGGCGAGGAACTGTTCTTCGATCTCGACGCCGACCCACAGGAGACTCGCGATCTCTCCGCCGCGCCCGAGGCGCAGGAGCGCGTGGAACTGTGGCGCGGGCGGCTCATCGAGCGCCTGGCCGCGCGTGGCGACCGCTTCTCCGACGGCGAGCGGCTCATCACGAAGCCCGACGGTTACAGCCCGTGGGTGGAGGGAATGAAGCCTGAGTGACGGTTACAGTTGGCGAGAGAGTGTGGATGCGTCTGGTCTCTTTGATGCCGAAGACTTCGCCAGTATGGGCGTTCACCGCGAGATCGTTTTCATTCTGATCGTGGCGCGGGGCCGAAACAACTGCGGTGGCCAGGCCAATTGCCCGGCGAGGAAGGTATTGTGGTGACATCTCGCGAAATATGCCAGTTGATGCGTACTCTCGGAGGAATGCGATGGCCTCACTCACCGTCTCCGGTTCGAATATTTCGGTCGAAACCGATCTGCTGAGGGCCGAGGTACACACGGAAGGTTACGTCTCGGGCGTGTATCGCGGCACATTCGTGGATAAGATCACCGGGGCGCGCGATCTCGGTTTCGGACTTCACATAGCGGACTTCTTGCTTGAGCCGATCCCAGATGACCCGGCGCTCGAGGAGGATCACACCTACCACGTGGGGGATCCACTGCACGGTGATCTGACACACCGCTACGTGGAGGGGCCGCAGATCTGCACCGAAGCGGGTAGTCTCGACTTCGAGACAATCGAGGGCGAAGGCTTCGTGGCAGTGAGGCAGTGGTACGAATGGGAGTGGGCGACTTACGGACGGGAGCCGGGTTCGCTCTGGGAGCAGACTATTGTCTTCGCCGATGGCCTTCGGTACTTCGTCTCCGCGGATCGTATCACCAGCGCCAACGCGGTTGATGAACTGGTCTTCCGCCTGGACATGCCCGGACACCTGCAGCACGAGGGCGGCGACAGCTTCGAGAGCGTCTATCTCAGCTATCGAGGAGAGATCCCGTCCCGGCAGTTTATCGAGGATTTTTCGCCCGATGCGCGCTACCTGTATTCTACCGAGACAATGGGTGTGCCGCCGACTATGGTGCGCGCCTATCGGGTAAGTATGCCCGACGGCTCGGCCGGGCCGTGGCTGGCGGGGATCACCCTTGATCCGTCGGCCGTATACCAGGCATGGTGTCATCAGCGAGGATATGTGTGCTTCATCGAGGAGATCGGAGGATGGCGGGTCGAGGCGGGGGAGAGCTTCGGTGCCGCGTATCTCGTGGGCTGGTTCGAGGACATCTGCGAGATGGAGGAAGCCGCCAGGTTGCACGGCCTCGCGCGCGGGCTGAAGGTCACTGAGTCGGGCTGGGAGCTTACCCGCAGCACGGTGGAGGCGTAAGCGGGAGATGGCGCCACGAGCGCGCGGCATGACGGTGCTGAACTATCTGACCGCGCTCTCAGCACTGTGCCTCGCCACCGGTTACATCGATGCGGTGTCGAGCTTCTACGTCCGCGCGATGTTGCAGGAGTCTATCGAGGCAGAGGAAGAGATCGTCGCGGAGACAATTGCGGAGCAGATGCCGCCGCGTATTCGAACACTGGAACAGACACGTCAGGCCTCGCTGGTGCTGGTGCTGCTG
>PXBW01000233.1 GCA_003566775.1 candidate division WS1 bacterium | reverse complement strand
GTCTATCCTTTCATCGGGCACTCACAGTTTTACTGTGTCTTACTTCGAGGATGACCTGCGAGGTCCTTCCGCCCCTGAGGGGTGCGGTCCAGACGCATCGCAGGTGTCTCACGGGCTGAAGTGGGCACAGGCCCTTATCTACTACTGCGGCTCGGCACCGGTCCCGCGTTGCCGGAGCATTCCCACGACCTCCTCGTCACTCACCTGGCCGAACTCGCGATAGAATGCGCCGACCGCCCCGAAGAATTCGGGCGCGCGCAGGCAGACGACCTCATCAGCATGCTCGGCCAGATTCTCCACGGTGCTGCGCGCTCCGACCGGCGCTGCGGCGATGAGCCGCTGCGGTGACTCCGATTGAGCGCTCTGCAGCGCGGCCTTCATCGTGGCCCCTGTGGCGAAGCCGTCATCCACGATCACCACGATGCGGTCGGTGAGATAGACTTTGTCATGTACCTGTCGATAGACGCGCCTGCGCTCCTCTATGCGCTCGACCTGCTCCTGCTTCTCGCGCTCGAGATACTCGTCCGACGCCCGGGTGCGGCGGGCGAGCGATTCGTCGATGATTGCCTCCCCATCCTCGGTCATCGAGCCAATTGCAAGCTCCGGATTACTCGGTGCTCTCAGCTTGCGCACGATGACCACGTCCAACTCTCCGTCAAGCTCGTCGGCCACGACGGCCGCCATGGGCACCGCACCGCGTGGCACGCCGAGGATTACCGGATTGTCGCCTTTCAGTTCTGAAAGCTCCTCCGCGAGAGCCCTGCCCGCCTCCCGGCGATTCCCGAAGGGCTGAGAGTCGGTTGAGACGATTCTGACCTTTCCCATCACTTCACATTCCTCTCTATTGACTTCACCTTTACAGACGCGTCGTCTGGTCAGGTGCCCACGGCACTTGCGATTCTTCCGGTACCATGGCCTGGAGATGGCCCGTCAGCGGGCATCCTCGACCTTCTTGATCCGCGTCATCGTGTCCAGCACGCTGTCCGGGCTCAGGGAGATGGAATCGATCCCCTCCTGCACGAGGAAGGCTGCGAACTCCGGGTAGTTACTCGGCGCCTCACCGCAGATGCCGACCTTCGCTCCGGCCGCGTGCGCCTGTTCGATCAGCATCGACACCGAGCGCTTCACCGCCTCGTCTCTCTCGTCGAAGAGTTCCGCGAGTCGGTCCGAATCGCGATCGACGCCCAGTACAAGCTGGGTGAGATCATTTGACCCGATCGAGAAGCCATCGAAGTGCTCGGCGAACTCGGTGGCGAGTATGATGTTCGAAGGTATCTCGGCCATCACGTAGACCTCGAGGTCATTGCTGCCACGGACGAGTCCGAATTCAGCCATAGTGTCGAGCACCCTGCTGGCCTCGTCGATCGTGCGGCAGAAGGGAATCATCACCACAACGTTGGTCATCCCGATCTCCTCGCGGCAGCGCTTGATCGCGCGGCATTCGAGGCCAAAGGCCGGGCGGTACTCCTCGGAGTAGTAGCGCGACGCGCCGCGCCAGCCAAGCATTGGGTTCTCCTCATCCGGCTCGTAAAGCTCACCGCCAATCAGATCGGCGTACTCGTTGGTCTTGAAGTCGCTCATGCGTACGATGACGGGGTGAGGATACTGAGCAGCCGCTATCATCGCTATGCCGCGGGCGAGATGTTCCACAAAGTAATCGGTCTTCTCTTCGTAGCCGAAGGTAAGCTCGTCGATGCGCTCCTTCAGGTCGTGGTCCCCAAGCTCATCGAACTCCACCAGCGCTGAGGGGTGGATCTGAATTATGTTGTTGATGATGAACTCCATGCGCGCGAGGCCGATACCCTTCGCGGGAAGCTGCCACCAACGCATCGAACCCGCCGGTGAGGCGATGTTGATCATGACCCGGGTCCGTGTCTCGGGAACCTCGCTGAGGTCAAGCTCCTCCTCCTCGTAATCGAGCAGCCCGTCGTACACACGCCCGGCTTCGCCCTCAGCGGTGGAGAGGGTGACATCCTGGTCATCCCTGAGGACCTCTGTGGCATCGCCGCTACCGACGATCGCCGGGATACCGAACTCCCGGCTGACGATTGCCGCATGCGATGTCCGTCCTCCATGATCTGTGATGATGCCGGCCGCCTTCTTCATGATCGGCACCCAGTCTGGATCGGTCATGCCGGTGACCAGCAGCGCTCCCTCCTGGAATCTGTCGCTATCTTCAGGGCTGTACAGGACCTGAGCGGGTCCCGATACGATCGCGGACCCTATAGCGATGCCTTCGGTCAGCACCTCACCGTGCTCTTTGAGGGTGTAGGACTTGAGTGTGCCGGTGCGCTTCTGAGATTGCACGGTCTCGGGTCGTGACTGCAGGATGAACAACTCTTCGGTCTCCCCGTCCTTACCCCACTCGATGTCCTGCGGATCGCCGTAGTGATCCTCGATGATTGCCGCCCAGTTGGCGAGTTGACAGATCTCCATATCGCTGAGGACAAATGCGGCCTGTTCGTCCTCATGAGTGGTTACGGTTCTGGTGGTCTCAGCGCCGTCCTCGGCGTACACCATCTTCTGCGCTTTGCCGCCGCGCTGCTTCTCGATTACGGGCATGAACTCGCCACTCTCACAGCTCTCCGGCAGCAGCGGCTTGAAGACACGGTACTCATCGGGGTTGACGGTACCCTGTACTACCGTCTCGCCCAGCCCCCAGGCGGCGTTTATCACAATCACGTCGGGAAATCCTGTCTCGGTGTCGATGGTGAACAGCACGCCCGAGCCCGCAAGATCAGACCGTACCATCTTCTGCACGCCGACTGAGAGCGCAACCTCCATGTGATCGAAACCCTGTTCGATACGATAGCTGATCGCGCGATCAGTGAACAGTGAGGCGAAGCACTTGCGGCATGCGTCCAGCAGGGCCTCATGTCCGGCAACGTTGAGATATGTCTCCTGCTGTCCCGCAAAGGAAGCTTCCGGCAGGTCCTCAGCGGTGGCCGAACTTCGTACGGCGACGTCGGTGGCCTTCGCATCGTAACGTTCCGACAGTTCGTCATATGCATCTGTGATCGCCTGCGCCATCGAATCCGGGAATTCGCCGCCGCGTATCAATTCGCGAACACTCTCACCGACCTCTTCGAGTTCGCGCTTATCCCTTTCGAGATCGTCGAGCAGCGTCGTCATCTCGTCCTTCAGGTCGTTCTCCTCGATGAAGTCACGGTAGGCGTCGACGGTGGTCGCGAAGCCGTCCGGAATGCGCACGCCGCGATTCTGCAGTTCACCGAGCATCTCCCCCAGTGAAGCATTCTTGCCTCCGACAAGCGGAACATCTTCATTGTCGAGTTCCGAGAGAAACCGTATGTAACGTGATGCGGCCATCTTCCCCGTCCTCCTCCACATAATCTGAGCCGATTCAACGGTCAGCCGTGCCACGTTAATCTTAGGCATGGATTCCATTGTTCCTGCCGCGGCACTCACATGGCGCGGTTGAGAAGGTCTTCTACCGTGTCCGACGAACATTACTTATCACGCAAAGAACAGAGACACCCGGGGAGGCTGGGCCTGTGAAGAAGCTGATCAATGACCCGTACGAGTTCGTGGACGAAACTATCGAGGGAGTACTGCTTGCTCATCCGGATCATCTCCGGCGTTGCGAGGGAAGCAAGCGCGCACTGATGCGTGCGGACGGTCCCATCGAGGGTAAGGTCGGCATCGTCACCGGCGGCGGCTCGGGACATATTCCTGTCTTTCTTGGCTACGTTGGCCCGGGTCTGTGTGACGCCGTCTCGATCGGGAACGTGTTCTCCTCGCCTTCCACCGATGACATGCTTGCCGCGACGAAAGCGGTGGACACCGGAGCGGGAGTGCTTCACCTCTACGGCAACTACTCGGGCGATGTGATGAACTTCGGCATGGCGGCCGAGATGGCTGAGATGGATGGCATTGAGGTCGCAACCGCCCTTGCCAGAGACGATGTAAGCTCCGCACCTGTTGAGGAGATGGACAGCCGCCGGGCAGTGGCCGGACTATTCTTCGCATACAAGATCGCCGGTGCACGGGCCGAAGAGGGCGCAGGCCTCGAGGAGGTCATGGAAGCGGCTGAGTCTGCGATCTTCAACACCCGCTCAATGGGTGTCGCGCTGAGCCCATGCACCATCCCCGCCGCCGGGGAACCAACCTTTACTCTGGGCGAAAATGAGATGGAAATCGGCATGGGTATCCACGGTGAGCCGGGTGTGCGGCGGGGAGAAATCAGGCCCGCCGATGAGGTGGTGGACGAAATACTTGGACACGTGATAGCCGATCTGCCCTTCGAATCGGGGGATGAGGTGGCCGTGCTGGTTAACTCACTCGGCGCGACCCCGCCGGAGGAGCTTTACGTGATGTTCCGCCGCATCCATGCAGTGCTCGATGAAGCGGGCCTCACGATCGACAGCGCGTTCATCGGCGAGTACGCGACTTCACTGGAGATGGCTGGAGCTTCAATCAGCCTGCTCAAGCTCGATGATGACCTGAAGCGCCTGCTTCATGCAGAGGCTTACTCACCGATGCTGCCGCCGCTGGGATCCTGAACACCGGGTCGGCGACGAACGCGCGAAACTCATATCAATGGCACCGCCGCCGCTATCTTCAACCGGCGTGCAAGGAGACGATTCGATGGACACTCTGACCGCAAGCGATCTCATCGACTTCCTGGAGATGCTCAGCGAGGAGATGCCTCAGCATAAGGACCGGTTGCGCGAGCTTGATGCTCAGATCGGTGACGGTGATCTCGGGATCACAATCGCGATCGGCATGAAGGCCATCGAAGAGGGACTCGCTCAACTCGAGGACGAAGATCCGGGCATGATCCTGGCGAAGAGTGGGATGAACTTCAACAGGGAGGCCGCCTCGACCTTCGGCGCAATCTTCGCCACCGCCCTGATGAGCGCGGGCAAGCACATAGAGGGCAAAGCTGAGGTGAAAGTGAGCGATCTGCCGGAGATGGTCGAGGCCGCCGCCTCCGGGGTGAGCGCCCGGGGAGGGGCGAAACCGGGCGAGAAGACGATTCTCGACGTGCTGCTGCCGATGGCTGAGAGACTCGCGCAGGAGGCTGCAGCGAAAGCAACTATGTCCGAGGCTGCGGAGGCCGCGCATGAGACCTGCCGCGAAGCACTCGAGGCCACAAAACAGATGGAGGCGAAGCACGGGCGCGGGGGGTGGCTGAAAGAGAAGAGCGTGGGGATCGAGGACCCCGGCTCCACCGCGATCTGCCTGATGGTCGAGTGCTTCGCCCGCTTCGTAGCTGAGCAGACCGACTGACGGAACGATTCTGCCCCGAGGATCGTTCATCATGGTGAGGAGTGGCATCCGCTTCCATCGCTGAGTATTCTGATCTGTGCCGGGTGAGCATGTGGCAATGAGAGGGTTCTCGTCGCCCGAGGCGACAGAAATGGTGTCAGACAGCCATCGCGAGATATTGATGGAGCGTGGCCCCCTTCCGATTATCGGGATTGACCGGAACGGAGCCCTGATCTACGCGAACGACACCCTGTGTGCGCTGCTCGGCCATGCCCGCGATGACATCCTCGGTCGGAAGTTCTGGGATTTCCTCGACAGGGACCGCGGCCGGCTTCTGAAGGAACGCTTTCTCAGAGATCGCGACAGGGGTATCTTCCGGCAATTTGAGACGACTGTCAGAAGCCAGAGTCGTGACGACTCGGTAATCTCGTGGCACAACGTCCCATTCCATGATTCGAACGGTCGCCTGACAGAGGTCTTCAGCATCGGCGCCGATGTCTCGCCCTTACGCCGTGCGGAGGCCCGGCTTGAGCGTCTGAACGCGACCCTCGATGCCCTCAGTCAGATATCACGCCTTGCCCTGCGCACGAACGATCCTCGCGATCTGCTGGACGGCGCCGCAGATATACTGGTCAGCAGTCGAGTATGCACCGGAGCATGGATAGCTCTCGTGGGAAGCGACGGTCGCCCGGTCGGCCTGGTCGGATCGCCACATGACGAGGATGGGATGCCCTTCCAGCTACTGGCAGGCCGCAGGGAGGTACCTCCGTGCATCGCACGGGTTCTCAGTGGCTCGCCTGAGGTCACGGTTGCCGAGATCTCGCATACCTGTCCCGAATGCGTATTCACGGGATCCGACACGAACGTCCATGGAGTCACCACCGTCGTCCGTCACGGTAATAATTTGCAGGGAGTGCTGGTCGCCCACTTGCGCAAGCCGGTCCCGGGGGCCGATGAGACGCGGCGCCTCTTCCGCACGATCGCCCACGACCTCGGCTTCGCGTTGGCGATGCTGGAAGCTCAGGCGATGCATGAGCGCGCTGAGCGAGCGCTCGCCGAGCAGACGCGCATGCTCGACGCATTCTTCGAGGCCTCGCTCGACCCTGCCGCACTTCTCGACCGCGACTTCAACTTCGTGCGCGTAAACCGAGCGTATGCTGAAACCGACGATCGTGCGCCATGCGATTTCATCGGCAGGAATCATTTCGAACTGTTCCCCGACGAGGAAAACAAACGCATATTCGAACATGTGCGCGATACCGGCGAGCCCTATGAAGTCCGCGCAAAGCCCTTCATCTATGCGAACAATCCGGAACGTGGCACCACCTACTGGGACTGGACCCTGGTTCCGATTTTCGGTGACGGTGGCGAGGTGGAACTGCTCAGCCTCTGGCTGCGCGATGTGACAGAAGAGTGTCTTGCGCGCGAAGAGCTTCGGCGGAATCAGGACCGCCTGCGCGAGCTTACGGCTCAGCTTGCAATGACGGAGCAGCGCGAGAGACGAGAGATCGCGGCGGCCTTGCACGACAACCTTGGGCAGACGCTTGCCTTCGCGAAGATGCGGCTTGGAGCATTGAAGCAGTCTTCCTCCACAGATACGGAGAACATCGATATCGATGAGGTGGTGGACTTCATCGACGAAGGGATCCACTTCACGCGTTCACTGACGGCTCAACTCTCACCTCCGATACTGAGTGAGATGGGCCTCGTCGCGGCACTTGAAGCATTAGTCGAAGACCTCGCAGACCGGCACGACCTCTGCGTCACTCTCGAATGAGAGAAGGATTGCGGGCGTATGGATGAGCAGATCGAGACGACCCTCTTTCAGGCCACGCGCGAGCTTCTCCACAACGCGATAAAACATGCCGATCCCGAGCAGGTGCGTGTCCGGTGCGTATCGAATCCGGAAAGAGTGCACATCGAGGTGGAGGACGATGGAGCGGGCTTCGACGTCTCGCAACTGCAGCATCCGAACTCAACGACAAAAGGTGGCTTCGGACTGTTGAGCGTGCAGGAGCGGCTCCGCTATCTTGGTGGTGAGGTCGAGATAGAGTCGGAGCCGAACGACGGGACGGTCGTCCGCCTGGTCAGTCCACGAGCTAACAGGGAGAAGACACCGGGATGAAGACTACCGTAGTTCTTGCCGACGATCACAAAGTCATTCGTGAGGGACTCCGCAATCTCATCGAGAGTCAACCGGATATGGAGGTCGTCAGTGAAGCGGGAGACGGGCGCGAAGCGATTGAGCTGTGTGAGCAACTGCGGCCCGAAGTCGTTGTGATGGACGTCGCGATGCCCGAACTCAACGGCATCGAAGCCACCAGGCATATCACGAGTGAGTGCCCGGACACAAAAGTACTGGCGCTCTCCATGCACGCGGATCGGCACTACGCGGCAGGCATGCTCGGAGCGGGCGCCACCGGCTATGTGCTCAAGGATTGCGCCTTCGACGAACTGGCCGACGCCATCCGCAAAGTCGCCGATGGCGGTAGATACCTCAGCCCGCGGATAGAGGGCGTGGTGCTCAAGGACTACGTGGAGCGTCTCTCCGGCGGCGGCGGTGACACCGTCTTCTCGGTACTGACCGACCGCGAACGCGAGGTGCTGCAGCTCGTGGCAGAGGGGCAGACTACAAAAGAGATCGCGGCCGATCTGCACGTCTCGGTCAAAACGGTGGAGAGCCATCGACAGAACATCATGGACAAGCTCGAGATTCGCTCCATCGCGGAGCTGACCAAGTACGCGATCCGCCAGGGCCTGACCTCCCTGGAGTAGAGATCAGCGGCAGGTAGGGCCCCTTCGCAATATCTGCGTTATTGAGTCTTTCTACTGCAGGTTACCGTTATCTCCTGCCGAAATTGCTTTCATCCTCAGAGGTCCCGTTCGTACTTGCGCCGAAGAGTCCCCGCCCTGAGCCACCATCGCACAACCGGGAGTTGACCGGCCCATGAAGACGTGGAATGTCGGGATCGTCGGGCTGCGCCGCGGGCGCGGCTTCGTGTCAGTATTCGGCGCACACCCGCGCGTAAACGTCACAGCCCTCTGCGACATCGACGAAAGCTCCGTGGCCGACCTCGGCGAGGCCTTCGACCTCCCCGACAGCGCGCTCTTCACCGACTTCGACGACTTCGTCAACGCCGACACCGACATCGTGATGATCGCCACTCCGATCCGCCACCATGCCCCGCAGACCATCGCGTCGCTGGAGGCGGGCAAGGACGTGCTCTGCGAGCAGACGGCTGCCTACACCGTTGAGGAATGCGAGCAGATCGTCGAAGCGGTCAAGCGCACCGGGCGATCCTACATGATGGCCGAGAACTACTGCTACTTCCACTACGTCCGAGAGTGGCAGAAGCTCACCCAGGCGGGCAAGCTCGGGACGATCTTCCACGCCGAGGCCGAATACGTGCACGAGATCGAGAACCTGCTGGTGGACGAGGCGACCGGCGAGTATCACTGGCGCCATGAGCGACCGCCGATCTGGTACTGCGCCCACTGCCTTGGCCCGCTGCTCACGCTGATGGAGGACCGCATCGTATCGGCGTCGGGAAGCTCCGCGGGCTTCCACAAGCACCCGGATCAGACCGATCACCTTGGCTTTCTCGACATGGAGATCGGGCTCTTCCGCACCGAAAAGGACGCGCTGATCAAGATCGCGCGCAGCCAGGTCGCGCCGCGCTACCCGCACCTTGTGTACTACTCGCTCTACGGCACGAAGGGCTACGTGGAGAACGGGCGCTCCGGCACCGGGCCGACCCAGGGCTTCAAGTGGATCGAGGGCGAGACGCCGGATGACGAGAACGGTCAGCGCCAGGCAGAAGTGATCGACTGCCCGGTCGTGGACCCGCACGCTCCCGACGAGGCGAAGCACGGCGGCCATGGCACCAGCGAGTACTACATGATCCGCGACTTCCTCGACTCACTCGAGGCCGGGACGCGGCCGCCGATCGATGTAATGCGCTCGATGGACTTCACCGTGCCGGGCATCATCGCCCATGAGTCGGCGATGAGCGACGGCAACTGGCGAGATGTGCCACTGTTCGACTGGTAGATGCCAACTGGGAGGCTTCAGCAATGCGAGCGATACGAGCAGGCTTTGTCGGTTTCGGCGAGATCAATACGCCGCGCGAGATGATCGAGCAGAAGTGCTCAGAGGCGCAGGACGCGCTCGAAGCCGCGGGCCTTGAGGTTGTCACAACCGCTCCGGTGAGCGATGACCCGGAGGGGCGCGACGTCGCCCGCGCGCTGGAGGACCTTGCAGGAGAGGATTTCGACCTGCTGATTCTGTGCCTCGCGGGCTGGATACCGTCACATGCGGTGATCGCCATCGCCGACGCTTTCCGGCACCGGCCGATGATCCTGCTCGGGCTGACCGGATGGCAGGAGGGCGATCGCTTCGTCCCCACCGCCGACCAGGCGGGCACCACCGCGCTGCGCAATCCGATGGAGGACCTCGGGTACACCTTCAAGTACATCCCGACCTTCCGCGGCGAGGACCTTCGCATGGAGGATATCCTCAGC
>PXBW01000242.1 GCA_003566775.1 candidate division WS1 bacterium | reverse complement strand
CAGATGAATCTGTCACTCTCCGCTGGCTTCCGTGATTACAGCAGCGGCGGCGGCGCGGGTTACCTCGCGGACAGCACACAGAGTTACTACAACGCCTCACTCGGCTGGCAGCCCGCACGCGAGTGGGCGCTGCGGGCCAGTTGGGGCAGCGATCGACAGGAGTTTCTGAAGGAGGGTGCGGGCGCGGTCACGAACGAGATGCTGGCATTCGGCGTGAACTATCGGCCGAAAGATCAGCCGTGGGGCCTTGGATTGAACCTGCACCGGCAGACAGGCAGCAGCCCTACCTACATAGGCCACGGCGATGAACAGGTGGCACGGATGGTGCCGACCGATCTCTTCGACATATCCGGTGAGGCAACCTACGAGATCGGTCCGGGTATCAGTCTCTTCGGACGGCTCGGCCGGGCGAACTTCGACAGTGGCTACGCAAGCTTCGCCAAAGATCAGGGAGAGGTCGGGGTGCGCTACCGGATCAGCGAACTCGCCGATGTTGACGTCGGCTATCGCTACATTCGGAACATCTCCGGCGATCCCGAAATGCCGCTGCCGGGCGGATTCGGCGGATCGATGCATGGACAGGACTATATCGCACACACATTCATGCTCGGCGTATCCACCTCCTTTGCAAGCGGAGACGTCGGTTCGGGACGCCGCGGGGGATACACGGGCTACGGTGGTGCGCTCTCCAGCTTCGGTGGGTACTCCGCGGGCTACGGATACGGTGGTAGTGACATCGGCGACTTCAGCGGCCGAAGTACCTATCGCAGGCCCGGTGAGATATCCGATCCGCACCGCGGCGATTCGTTTAGCGGCCAGGACCCCTTCGGCAGCGGCGGACACGGCTTCTCCGCGGGCGCGGACAGGACGCGCGGGTCAAGTGCGGTGTTCCAGCCGCCGACCACGCATGAACCGGATGGCTTCGAGACGGGCATCGACGACTTCGAAGAACCCGAGCAGATGGAAGAGCCGGAGGCGCCTTTCGGGCAGGATGGACGGCTCCGGCAGGACCCGGAGGATATGCCTTCGGTTGACGACCAGCAGCCTCAGCGGGAGATCGAGGACCCCTTCCTCGACCGCACTGAGGAGGACGAAGAAGCTCCGCACGAGACACCGGTAGTCGAGGATGAAGAGTCCGAATGGGACATGGAAGCTCCCTTCTTCAGCGATGCCGATGATGAGGCGGAGCCGCCGGTCGAGAAAGATGAGGCGGAGACAGAAGAAACCTGCGACGATGAGGACGAGGACGAATGTGATGACGAGGCAGCGTCACAAGACGATGAGGACGAGGAAGAGCAGGTATGTGACGATGAGGATGACCCTGAAGACGAGGACGACGAAGACGAAGACGGAGAGGAACAGGAGAGACCCGTGACTGAGGATCGACGACATAGATTCCTGCGCAGGTGGTGGCGGTGAGGATAACCGGTAGCCGTCGCCCTCTGCCCCCGTGTTGGCTCCTACCAATCGCTTTCTTCGCTCTGCTCGCTCCGGATGCAACCGCATCGAATCCGTTCAGCAACGTGGTGAACGAACCGTTCGCATCGGTGTCGAACGGACCCCAGGGCGCGATCGTAGTACAGTATGATGAGATGCGCACTGCGGCGGCGACCGACGATGTCGTTTCCAGCGCCATTCGCCACCAGCATTCTGAGCGCCATCTCGTCCACGCTCAGGAGAACCTGCGAACGCTGCAGCGTATCGGCCTGAAGAGTCCGCAGGCGGCGTTGTCTTTTCCGCGCAGGCTCGTACACCTCTCCGACGGGAAGATTGTGGCGCCGAACCTGATGCGAGCGCTGGAGACCCGTAGCGGTCTCGGCGATCCCTCCAATGAGATACGTTTCAGCTTCGAGGGCTTTTCGGATGCCGATGAGACTTCGCTGCGTGACTACCTGAAGCGCGCGATTCCGGTGGCGTACAATGTGTACGGGCGCCCGGCTTTTGACATTGATGTGACCGTGCGCCTCGACGAGGAGATCCGCCGGCTTCAGGGCGGTGTCTACGACTCCTCCCGCAACGAGATACGGATGGCTCCGCTTTCGGGCAACCTTGCCGAGGACACATTCGTGTTGCTTGTGCTTGTGCTGCAGGCCTTCCATGATGATGTCGGCTTCTTCTACGATGCATGGGCGGAGGGCTTCGCCGGTGCCGCCGCGACGGTCATCCAAACGCGTTCGGGCGTGGCTCCGGGGTACGATCCGACCTTTCCCGGCCCGTTCTACGCAGGTTCGGTCTATGAGCCGCAGAATCAGCCTGAGCTTGGGGCGCCGACTTTCTACCCCGCTTCCGGCTGGAGCGGCATGCTCGCTTTCAGGGTTGCCATGGCGCGAAGCGCGTGGTTCAAGTGCTGGGTCGAGGACCGTGACTTCTTCCGACGGTTCAACGAGGCGTACTACGATAACTTCACCGAGGACCTGCCGGGTAACATTCCGGCTCTGAGAGTGCTTGCTTCGCGGGTGCTTCCTGAGGTCGAGGGAATGCCCTTTCAGGAATGGTACCAGAGACAGTGGGTGCTCGACACCAGCGTGCGCATCGGCAGAAAGCTCTTTGTGTGGAATGTTGCGATCGACCGATCCGTGGCGCTTGTCGCTCAGCACTTCTTCACCACCCACGATGGAGACGAGGAGCCGAGGGGAGGACAGGCTCGTACGACATACTGGAGCTACGACTTCGCCGTATCGCTTTACGCTGAAGAGGGCAATCGCATAGATATCGCCTCTGACGGCGACGATGCCGGATCGGGCTTCCTGATCCCGACTTTCTTCAATATCGGCGGCCCTCAGAGCGTAACGGTGCAGGTGGACCTCGACTCTATCCGTAAGATGCTACCATTCCCCTACGGAGTGCATGATCCGGATCGCGACGACAACACGATATACGGCTCGATTATCCACGCGAGGCGTGGTAAGATCGATATTGAAGGTGGCCGATCACCGGAGGACGTGTCCGTCGATCGTTCCGTGTGGAGCGAGCAGGTCACTGACGGTCCGCTTACTCCCCGACAGGTCGTGGTGACCTTCACCAATGAGGAGGGGCAGGAGGTCAGGCGCACGATCAACGTTGCGTGGCGCTCCTACTCGCTTCCGATAAAGGGCGGTCGGCAGCGGACCCTCACGAAGGATCTCTCCGGCGATCCTCCGGGCGTACACATGATCTCGTTCCCGTTCCATCCTCCGACACAGGACCTCGCGGAGTTGCTCGGCGTAAATTCGGATCGTCTTCTCGCGGCGCGCTGGAATCCGCGCGCGCCGGATGCGAACAAGTACGAACTCTGGCCACGCATGGAGCCGATTGAGCCGGGGCGCGGCTACTTCATCAGGATATTCGAGGATGTTTCCATCTCCCTTGAGGGCGTGATGGAGCCTGAAGACCGGACCGCGATCCTGCCGGTCTCCGTCGGCTGGAATATGATCGGCTCCCCGCGCCGCAGTCCTGTAGATGTGTCATCTCTACGCTTCGAGATCGCCGGGGGGGAGCCGATGACGTATAACGAGGCGGTCGAAAGACGCATCATACAGGATGGTGTGCTGGGCTATTGCCCGAAGGATGGATATCTGCGGCGCGAGCAGATGGTGCCGTTTGAGGGTTACTGGATACGCGCGCTACGCTCCGACGGCGCACTCATCCACTTTCCTTCGGTGAATCAGACGTCCGCCGCCTCGATTCAGGCGGGCAACACAGCCTCGAGCCTCGATGCCGCGCTAGACTGGCAGTTCCCGATCGTTGCGGAAGCCGCCGACCTGCGCGGGCGGGCGTGGCTCGCCGCCGCTGCGGACGCGGAGACCGGCGCCGATCGCTACGATCTGCAGGCGCCCCCGGGCTTTGGACCGCGCGTGAGTGTAGAGTTGATGCGCGAAGGGAGCGAGAGAGGATACTACCGGGATGTGCGGCCATCGAGCGCGCCCGAGCAGACGTGGCAGATGCGGGTGCGAAGCAATGTGCCGGAGGCCGAGGTCAGGCTCACCTGGTCCGATCTGAGTGAGATTCCCGACGGCATCAGGCCGGTTCTGGTGGATGAACTGGCCGATCGCCGCGCCTGCATGCTCACCAACTCCTCCTACCGACTGCCCGCGACAGACGAGGGCGTTGAACGGCGTCTGAGGGTCGAGTGCGTCCCTCGCGCCTCACAGACTATGATGGTTTCCGGTATCACCGCTCGCCAGGCAGGCTCGGAGGCCGCGGAGGTTGTCTTCAACCTCAGCGCCCCGGCCGAGGTGGAGTTGACGGTACTGAATATCGCCGGACGCACGATTAACGCGATCCCCGCGGGCGAAAGGCCGGACGGACAGAACACGCTCAGCTGGAATCTGCGAGATAGGGCGGGAGGTCTGGTGCCCTCAGGGACCTACCTCGTTCAGGTACAGGCAAACGACAGGGACGGCCGGCGCTCGAACGCACTCGGAACGCTGCAGATTACGCGATGAATGAATGGAGACTCTTCGGCTTGACAGTGGCATGGTCTCTTAATCGGACTCGGTTCAATGCTCTCATCACTCGCGGCCTGGTGCTTGCAGCGGTCTGTGTCGGCACGCTGGTTGCGATCCTGCAAACGGGTTGTGGCGGTCTTCCGGATCGCGAAAACCAGGATTATCGAGGTAGCGTCGTGGTGAGGGTCAAGGACGCCGAGACCACGCTTCCTTTGAAGGTTCCGGCGACGATTATCGCAGGTGGTGTACGCGGGGTGCTGGAGCCGGACGAGGAGCAACTGGTGTTGCGGGACGTTCCTCTCGGCACCGGCACGCCGCCGACGCAGCCGCTTACGGCCTCGGCCGAGGGGTACGTGACGCGGACCCAGCAGATGCAGATGAGCGCCATCGATGCCACGTGGGTGGAAGTGGCCCTGCAATCCGCGGATCTTGCGACGACCGGCACGGTCGAAGGTACGGTCACGGATGTCGAGGACGGAGAGCCGATACGTAACGCCTTCGTACGATTCTCCCGGCCGGATGCGGATCCCGACCTCGATGATGACGACGATCTGACCGACGCAGTGGGGGGATACACCGACAGTGAGGGCCGCTTCATCATCGGCGGCATACCGAGAGGCGAGCGTCTGCTCACCGCTCAGGCCTCCGGCTTTCTGCCCTTCAGCGACCTGATCACCATCAACGCCGACGCGAACGCGGGCAATCCCGATCTCGAGATAGAGCTTGTCGCCGGTGATGCGACTGTGGATGTGCCCGGGGTTGTCGTCGATATACTCACGCGCCAACCCGTGGAGGGCGCTCAGGTCACGGTGGGCGACAGTGACCCGGTAATATCTCGGTCTAACGGCCGCTTTACCGTTCGCGATGTAACGGTCGGCGAGCAGACTGTAGAGGTTACAGCACAGGGCTATGAGCGATTCTCGGGCTCATTCACGATCATGCCTGGTATGGATCGCATTACGATCGAGTTGCTCGAAGAGGCGGAGGATCCGCCTTCCGGCCCGTTCACCATCGCGGGAACCGTCACCCTGACCGGTGCGCCGGACAACTCCGGGGCCGTTGTGACGGCGGTGTTGATCGAAACCGGCGAGCAACTCGGACAGTTCACCACCGGTTCAGACGGACGTTACACGCTTTTCGTGCCTCCCGGCGAGTACGAGGTGACGGTGAGGTTCGAGGGGCGCTCGCTCTCCCGCGATGTCACAGTTCCGCCCGGCGGCGTCGCGGTCGATGGCGTCGACTTCGCGCTCACAGTGCAGTGAGGGTGCGTCGGTAATGCGTCTCCAACCGGCCGGGGACGGTGCTCGAGGAGGTTGTCGGTCGTGGATCGCTCTGTGCGCTGGGCCTGGCTCCTGCTGTGGATCTCGATCATTCCGCTCACGGCGGGATGTGGGGGCAGCGGCGCCGCCTCCGCGAAGTTACAGGGAACAGTACTCGATGATGCGACGCTCGAACCGATCGCCGGAGCGGGAATATCCATCGGTGCTTCCCGCGCGCGGACCGACGATGACGGCAGATTCTCGATAGCGACGGGCGAGGGCGGGCGTCTTCTTGCCATTGATGCCGGTGGCTACGAGGAGAAACTGGTGAACGTCGAAATCGCGCCCGGCGTCAATGATACCGGTAATCTCTACCTTCTTCCTCTGCTCGAGGGCGGCAAAGGCGGGGTGCGAGGAAGGGTGCTGGACCTCTTCGGAGTCGCTGTTGCCGCTGCGACGATTAGCTGTGGGAATCAGGCAGCGACCTCGCGCGGCGACGGGAGCTTCGCGCTCTACAATATTCCGGCGGGCACGCAGACGATCCTCGCATTACGGGACCAGGACGCCGGTTGGGCCAACACCGTAGTGGTCCCGGGTGAGTTCAGTTCGCACGTCATCATCAACCTCGGCGCGGCGCCTCCGGAGCCGCCCGCGAAGTTTGATCTGAGGCGGGAATGACGACGGGAAGATGGGTCAGAATAGTCGTGGGGATCATAGTGCTGCTCTCCGCAGCAGGGGGGGGATTGCTGCTCACGCGGTGGCTGCAGGAGGATGCGCCTGCTGACGGTGTCACCGAGCGTGACCCTCACAGACCAGCGGTAACCATCCGCGAATCTGTGGCCGAGCACAGTCGCGACGGCAGACCCGCGTGGCGGCTGGCTATAGAAGAGGTGGACATTACCGCCGGGGGACAGGCCGTCTCCGCTACAGGCCTGCGCGAGGGTCTGGTTTATGATGACGGTCAACCTGTCGTGCGTATCTCCGCAGGGCGGGCAAGTTACAGAACCGATGACAGGAGCTTCGAGGTCACGGACGGCGTCAGGGTCGTGTCACATCAGGGTGCGATCATCACCACAGACAGGGTGCAGTGGAAGCCGGACAGCGAGACACTTCACTGCCCCGGAGAGGTCATAATGCGGGCGGAAGGGATCACCCTGCGCACTGAGAACCTCGACATGATCGTTCCCGAGAATCGGGTTCGAACGACGAGTCGGGTCAGCCTGCGAACCAGAGACGGGCACCTGACCGGGCGGAATCTCGTCTACGATCTCAACACACACGCCTACACGCTTGAGACCATTCAGGCGGTATTCACCTTGGAATCCGCGCGAGAGGAGCTTGAGAGACTGCGATGAAGACACGCGCGCTCGTCATTCTGACCGCCGCACTGCTGGTGACGGCCGGATTGTGCCAGGAGCTTGAGGAACCCGGCGACATCATTGAGGACGAGGACCGCGCGCGCATCGAGTCCGCCGACTTCCTGCGCTACGATCCTGAGGATGGAGTTTACCACCTCGACGGTAACGTGATCTTCTCGCATCGCAATATCCGGCTTTACTGCGATAGTGCCGTCTATGACTACGATGGGAATCACGCGAAGGCCACAGGCAATCCTCGGGTGGTTGATCCGGAGACAACGGTTACCGGTGACGTAATCGAGGCAGACTTTGACAGCGAGATCGCGACAGTCGTTGGCGAGGTGACCGTGGTTACCCAGAAGCAATTGGAGGAGGATGAGGAGCATGTCGCCCGCGACGCCTCGAACGATGATGCGCCTCCCCGCGATCTCGGCGAACTGCATGAGCGCAAGTCCACCATTACCTGCGAGAAGATCGTGTACGAGTATGCGGAGGACGTCGATCGAATAACCGCCACCGGGCGGGTCAGGGCGGTGCAGGAGGGACGCACCGCCTATGCCGACAAGGCCGTCTATGAGGGCATTCCCGAACTCCTCACCGTGACGGGCAATGTGCGCATCATCACAGATCGTGGAGATGAGTTCCGCTGCCCGAAGGCAGTGATCTCCATCGCCGAGAATTGGATTCAGGCCGAGCAGGTCACCGGCGTAGGCAGACGTCGCGATCGCGACGAAGAACCTGCGGAGCAACCCGCTCCGGTCGAGGAACCGGAAGCGCCTGCAGATGGCGCAGACGCGGATTCTGACGGCGCCGATGATGAGGTTGACGGTTGAGGCTTTTCAGCGTGCGGCGCATGACTTGAGGAAGAGCAGCCTGTCGGTGGGGGTCTCATAGGGGATCGCCCCGGTTCCCAGCAGCAGATTCTCCCGGCGCTGCGCCAGCTTCTCGACCTCCCGCACCGCCTGCTCGATCTCCTCTTCCGTTCCGCGTGTGTACACCTCCGGGGCGAGGTTAACGCGTACCGCGACATCCGGGCGATGCGAGCAGGCTGCGAGGAACTCCTCCCGATCGGTCTCCGCGGGACAGATCAGAAAGCCGGTATCAGTCGCCAGCAGCTCCGGGACCAGCGGCGCGGTGTCTCCACCGATAATGCATGGAACCGGTTCCCCGACGATCTGTCCTACCTCATGCATGGCGCGTTGCAGCGGCCCGGCCTCTATCTGCCTGAAATGCTCCGGAGAGAGGATCGGTGGAGCCGCCGCCGACTCGAAGAACGCCACCCCAAGCCCCGCCTCCACGACCGCCCGTGCGAATCGTACCTGCCCATCCACCAGATGATCCAGCATCGCCCGCACGGTCTCTGGTTCGAGTGCGACATCCAGCATGAGCCGATTTAGTCCGACGACGCTCTGCGCCACCGAGAAGGGCCCGGAGATGGGAATACGCACGTCGGCCGCATCGAGTGTCGCGACAAGCCTCTGACCGACCTCGATCATCATTGGAATACGCCCCGCACTCGGATCGAGCGGAGCGAGTTCCATCACCTCGGCGGAAGACGCAACAAGCGGCTTGTGAATCGCGGGGATGCCGCTGCCCGCCGGCTTTCTCACCACGCAGCCGTATGCCTCCGCCTCGAGGTTGTATATGTCGATCCCAACCACGACAGGAAAGTGCTCGTAGAGCAGCCATGCCTCGCGATGGGCCGTGAAGCACAGGTCTGCATCCCGGCCGGCCTCCCACGGGGTAACGCCAATGATGGCCGCGGCATGTTCGTAAACTGATAGCGACAGCGGTATTGCCATAGCGATAGTCAATTCTCCCAGTGCAGTCGCTCGACCTGCCCGACCCCGGAATCAAGTGAGGCGCCCCTCGATTCGAGGGGCGCCTCGCCCGGATACTCAGATACGGTTTGCGTCAGAATGGCATCTCCGTAACGGATTGCTGGATCAACACGATCGCGATCGCCAGCATCGAGATCAACCCCATGCCGCAGGTGAAGCCGGCGTAGAGGACAGGCGGCCAGACGCGCCAGTTGTCCTCGCCGAAGCGCTCACGCAGGTAGTATCGCCCGATGAGTGCTCCGATGAACTGCAATATCGTGAAGTGAGGCAGTATTCCCACGCCGCGGATCCAGCCGTAGATCGTCATCACCGGGAGTCTCAGCCAGTTCAGGAATGTGTAAGCTCCGAGGCCGAAGGCCAGGCCACCGACCATGAGCCACGGCTTGATGGCGCGATGGAAGATCTCCTGATGGCCACCTTCGGTGGTCGCGCTGAACCAGACCCACTGAGTGATTGCCTGATAGTCCCACATCTTCTGAGCGTAGGGATAGTAAACCGAAGGGATCGGCTGCAGCCGCCATACGTAGCCCCAGAAGATGAAGCTGGTTACGATCATTATCGGGAACATGAGCAGTTCGGCCTTAAGCACCGCGGTGAACTTATTCCCGGTAAGCTCGATCTCCCGGAAGCGCTGCACAGTTGCCCCGTAGTTCATCAGCGGTATTGGCGCGAACCAGATGTCCACACCCTCATATCCTGACAGGATGAAGGTGGCTTCCCTGACCATCGGAATTGTGACGAACTGACCGGTAAGGCCGACCATTCGCGAGTTGATGTAGCTCTGCAGCGGGGTCCAGATATACCCGAATACGATCAGGAAGATCAGGGGGAAGTCAGGTACGAGAATCCGAGACAGGACGATGTAACCGGTCGTGGCGAGGAGAAACAGGCCGAGCATCAGCCACACGTTGAAGTCTCCACGTCCCGGCACGCGCT
>PXBW01000334.1 GCA_003566775.1 candidate division WS1 bacterium | reverse complement strand
GTTCGATTGGTTGCGGCGTGGCGCCAAGCGCGACAGCGTCATGAAAATCTGTTACGAATCGAGAACTCGCCAGCATCCAGGCGCTGGCGCAATGGGAGGGGAATGCAGTCTCATCCAACCGGTGAAACCGCATTGAGACGCCTCAAGAGGTGGGCGCGGCGGCGTGTTTAGGGAGGGCATGTCGCCGCTTGCCCCAGCTTGACCCCACCCAGCAGACAGCTGGACTCCACCATCGAGAAACCAGTGACTTCCAAGGTGGACTCCCGAGCCCTAGGTATCCACCTCGGAGTCCACCTGCCAAGCGTCTGTTATTGCGTGGTTATTTCTGCTCTCAAGGGTGTACTCCGACCGGGGTGGACTCCCAAAAAAACGGCCCTGACGCTAGCGAAGTTGCGCGCTGCGCCCCCCAGCATACGTTTCAGCCCGAAAAGGAACCATAAAACAATGGCTTGGCGGTTTGACTCAGGCCCGTTCGGCAGGCGCTTGCCCCGAAAAAACCGTCTCCGAACGGGTTTTGGAGAGCGTTTGCGTCGGGCGTTCGGCAGGCATCTGCCCCTCGCCAACCCGTGCCCTCTGACCCGTTCCGAACTGCATCGCCCGCCTTCCTGGATTCCACTCCGGACTCTGGCCTGGACCCCGGAAGCCAGGGGCGCGGGCCGCCCCGCGCTCACGTCTCCCGCGAGGATATCCCGGTTGTAGCCCCCGGCGCCGGGTTGGTGAACCCTTTGCGATGTCTCTCCGAAAATTCCCTCACATGACGATTTTCCTTGACAGGCGGTCGGCGTTTTCGACCACGAAGCGCTTCGATCGCTTCGCCGACGGCAGCCGCCCGTTGAGCCGCCAGGTGATCAGCGCGACGCCGTATTGCCAGTGGCGGTTGGCGGCCGGGCGGCTGAGCCCGATCTCCCAGCCGATCTTCTTCCACGGCTGGCGGTTGGCGCGCAGCCAGACGATCCGGGCGTCGTCGCGCTCCAGCCAGCGCAGCCAGAGCATCGCGTCCTCGGCTTCGGTGATCTGGCGCGGGCTCGGGCGAGGCCGACGCATCTGCGGCTCCTGACCGACCTGATCGGCAAAGCCGTGGAAATACTCCGGCCAGGCGTTGAAATACCCGGTCGGCTTCACGGCCGGCAGCTGCGCGAAAACGTCCGCTGCGCTCTCGAGCCGGTCCTGCACCCGTGCCATCGTCCACTCAGTCATGGCGCGCCTCCCGGTCCTGCTGCCCGTAGAGACGCTCGCCCAGCTGCCGGACGAGCTCGCGCTCGGGCCATGTGAGCCGGTCGTCGTCGACCGAGACGGCGAGCACGCCTTGGTCGCGCCATCCGTCGCGCTTCACCTGCTGGGGATCGCGGCGGCGCCCGCCATAGCCCTTCGGTGTGAACCGCATGCCGCTCATGCCACGCCTCCCTTCGTCTCCAGCGCCCAGAGCAGGATCGCGATAGCATCGGCCTCGTTGTCGTCCGCGGGGCTGAAACCCCGGGCACGGGCGGCTGCGATCATCGCGTCCTTGTTGGCGTTGCCCTTGCCGGTGGCGAAGCGCTTGATCGTGCCCACCGGGACGCCCTCGTAGGGCACGCCGCGCAGCTCTGCCCACGAGGTCAGCGTGGCCATGAGCCCGCCGTAGACATGCGCGGCGTCCGTGCCGGCGTGGCGGCGGACTTCCTCGAACCAGATCGCGGCGACGGGCCCGGAGAGCCGATCCAGCTCGCCCAGCCAGTTGGTGAAGCGCAGATAGCGCATGCCGCCACCGTCATAGCGGCCGGGGCGGAAGCTGGCGGTGCCGGAGGTGATCAGCCCGTCGGCGCCATGCAGGGCCCAGCCGGTGGCGGTGCCGAGATCGAGCGCGAGCAAGGTACGGTCTGCGCGGTGCGCCACCGGCAGATCGGGGATTGCCTCGCGGTGCGAGGTGGCGAGAGTCGGGTCAGCCATGGGCGGTCTCCTTTTCTGGTTGGCTGCTCGGGTGGAAGACGACGGCGGTCTGGTGCTTGACGGTACGGGGCCGCCGTCGTCGGATGGATGTGTGGTTAGGACAGCTCCCGCCCGCGGATACCCCGCGACGCAATGGGGGCCACACCCTCGGGTGGCCCCCATACGGAGTATGGGGGGGTTCATTGTTAGTCCTCCGAATGGCGTAACAGATTGTTTTCGCAATGCTTTCTCCCGCTTCGGAGGACGAACAACGAGGACGCGTCTGTTTGTCCTCGTCCTCTGCAAGTCATTGATTTCATTGAGGGAGGACAAACAATGGACGAGGACGAACAACTTCGTCCTCAGGACAAACAGGATTTTCGGGAGGACGAAGTCAGTCATCGACGCCCTCCGGGTAGACCCAGATCGCCGGGTTCTCGACGTCGAGGCAGACCCCGGATTGGGGGCATTTGTAGTGGCTGGGGAGCACCGGGATGCCTTCTCCGAGGACCTCGCCGGTCTCCGGATCGACCTGCGTCTCGCGGCCGAAGCGCATGCCCTCGACGCAGAGATAGCCGAACCGGGAACGCACGACGGCATGGCCGAAGGCGGTCCCGTCGCGACGGAACTTCACATGCCCCTTGGTGGTGAGCACCGCGAGCCGGTCGCGGATCGTGTACTTGCTGCCCAGCCCTGCGGTGTTCTCGAAAGCCTCACCGAACTGCGTCGATGTATAGAGCCGTCCCTCCGCTGCCTCCTCGAACAGCAGGGCGAGGATCACGTCGCCCTTCCTGATCCGCTCGGCATCGTGCTTCGCGCCGACGTCCTGGCGCACCAGCCGCTCGTTCATCGGGTTGATTTCGACCCATTCGCCGTTCCGCTTGTCGATGAGTTTCGGCGCGAGCGCGGGCCCGTTGCGCAGCTCGATCTCCAGCTTGCGCTCCGACGCGTCCTCGTCGGGGCGGTGCAGGATCAGGCCTGAGGTGTAGAAGCCGCGCAGCGCGCTGGCGCCCGACAGCGCGAGGAACGGGTCCTCCTTGACCTGGTGCTTGGAGAGCTTGCGGGTGTGGTGGACGAGGATCACCCCGCATTCGGGATCGATATGGTCGCGCAGCGCCTCCACGCGGTCCTTGAGGAAGAACATCATGGCGGTGTTGTCGTTTTCGCCGCCGCCTTCGGGTCCGCCGTCGAAGAGATTGCGGATGGGATCGATGCAGAGGATGTCCGGCGGGGTGTCGGGAAAGGCCGTCTGGATCGCCCGGGCGGCGCGCACGCTGCCCTCGTCGTCCAGCAGGAGCTTCAGTTTCGGGGTGGCCACGAACGTGTCGCGCGCCGCGCTCAGTATCTCTGGCGGCAGGGCGATCTGGCGCAGGCGCTCGCGCAGGTAGTGGTACTGGATCTCGGCCTGCAGGTAGAAGATCCGCAGCGGGCGCGGCGGGGTGAAGCCGAGGAACGGCTGACCGGCGGCCATGTGCACGAGCCAGGAGATCAGCAGGTCGCTCTTGCCCACCTTGGGCGCGCCGCCCAGCACCAGCAGGCCGCCCGGCGTCAGTACGCGGGGCGCGATGATGTCCTCGGGCATCGGGCTGTCATCGTCGAGCAGCGCGCCGAGGCTGAAGGCGGGCAATTCGTCCGGTGACGGCGCGCCGCTGTCGAGCCGCACCAGCGGTGGGCCATTCCTCTTGACATGCAGCGCCCATAGCCGCTCGGATTCGCGCTTGAGCCGCTCTACGGGCCACTGGGGCCGCAACATGGCGGCATTGTAGCCGCAGATCGCCTCCCAGCCCTCATCCTTTGACAGCCGCCCCTCATGGACCATGCGGATGAAATAGCCGATGGCGGCCGATGCACCCTCAAAGCGTGACCAGTCATCCTGACCTCCCTCGCGCACGGGCGTGACCAGCACGTCATCCACGCGCGGCTTGTCTGGCGTGGCAAAATCGGGCGCCAGATTGACACCCGGCGCGGGCGGCATGTCAGCGACAGCCTCGATGAACTCGGCCAGATCGCGCTCGCGGTCCGGGTTCAATTCGACAATCTGCACCTGGGTCTTGAGGTTATTCTTGTAATAGACCGAGCCTGCCACCCGGATCGGCTGGTGGGCGGAGCGGAAATGCATATCGCCCCCAACCTTGGCGGCAATGTCACCGCGCAGGCGGGTCACGCGCGTAATGTCGCTGCCCTCGGCGGGCTCGGTGAGCTTCCACCAGACATGCGCCTTGCGCTGGCCCTCGGGCGTCACACCGCCGCTTTCGACCACCATGGTCGGCGGTCCGAGATGGCGCTCGAGATGGGCACGCTTGGCGGCGATATCGCCGGTATCGAGATCGACCACCACGGTCTGCATCTGCAGGATTTCAGCCGCGCGGGCCTGACCCGGCTCGGCCACGGTGCCGGGGATCACATAGACCGCCGCACCCTCGCGCGCGGCCCATGTTGCGAAAGTGGCCATCTTGTCAGCCACGGCCTCATGGGCGTCGATCCAGATGTTGTGCGGGCGCCCGTCGATGCCCTGACCCTTGTCGATGAAGCTGCGCACCGGGATCAGCCCGTCGCAATAGCCAAAGACCACCTCCATGAACTGCGCGATCTGCTCGGGGTCCGGCTCGTCGCCGAAGACATCACCCATGGGCGCGGCATCGTTGAAATCGCGCCAGGGGTTGAAATGGATCAGGTTCTCCTTCGGTGGCTTGGGACGGTCATCGTGATCATTGGCCATGGCGGCATCCTCGGGGGTGTCCGGTGTGTCGGGCGGATCGCTGGGGGCATCGGTCATGGCTGCAGGTTCCAGCAGCGCTCAGCCCAGGGGCAGAAGCGGCACTCGAAAAAATCGCGATTGGCGGCGATGCGGGGCAGCAACTCGCCTGCATCTGTGGCGCGCAGGATCTGCACACCGCGATCCGACATGCGCTGTGCCAGCTCGGCATCGAAGGGGACCAGCTCGTGATAGAGCTCGGCTGTATCCTTGTTGATCGCGGTGAAGAGCGCGGGCGCGGCCGAGATGCCGGGCACGGTCGCTTCCATATAAGCCTGATAGACGGCAATCTGGGCGGCATAGACGGGCTTGGATTTGGCAACACCGTCCTTGACGCAGGCGCGCCAGTTCTTGGCGTTCATCGTCTTGCATTCCCACAGTGCGGGAACGGCGAGACCGAAGCCCTCGGGCCCGGCGGCAATGATGCCGTCGACATGGCCGCGAATGCGGCCGCCCGCGACCGAGAACCCGAACTGGCCGCCATCGAGGCGGTTTCCTTTCCGGGTGTAGAGATCGAAGCCCGCGGCCCGCAGCCAGGCGACGGCCAGATCCTCCAGCGCATGGCCGATGGCGAAGATACGCAGCGACTGGCCCGAGAAGTCCTGGCCTTCGTCCTTGGGCGTGGCGGTGAACTCGAACTGCAGGGCGCGCTCGCAGGCATGGCCAAGGCGCGAGCCGCCGAGGTATTCGCGGGGCGGCCGTATAGCCTGATCGGCGGTGAGCGCCTGGTCGACGGCCGCGTTGACGCGTTCGGCGAAGCTGGGGCGGCGGTTATAGTCCAGCATCAGAACGGCACCTCCTGCGATTTGGCGATGCGCGACATCTCGGTGCCGTAGCTTTCCAGCACCTCCTCGATCAGCGCGGTCACTTCGGTCTCGGAAAGATCGAAGAGGCGTTTCTGCCAGCCGATCTCATCCATGGTCGCGCCCAGACGCTTCATCACCAGCGCGATAGCCAGCCGTTCTTCCTCGGTCATGCCGATCATGCTCAGTCCTTTCTTGAAACGCGTTGCGAAGAGCCCCTGGCAGGGCATTGAGCAGAACCAGCGATGCTCGCGCGGGCGCGGTGTGTTGGGGTTGAAGAAGCCGAAGCCTTGCGCGGGGCGCAGGCAGACGGCGCAGGGCTGAAACCGCGGATGCCAAAGCCGATCACGACCCGGTCGATCCGCAGCCTCTGCGGGCGGGGATGGGACTTGCGCGACATGGCTCACGCCGCCTCCCGCGTGGTCGAGGCCGCGCTCAGGATCAGCGCGCGGATCGCGCGCTTGTTGAACCCGAAGGTCATGAGTGCCGAGGCCTTGTAGCGCGTGAGCCCGAAATCGCCGCGCGCCTCGGGCGAGAGGTATCGCAGCTGCTTTTCGGTGGCGGGCTGGGTCAGCCAGCTGCGGGTCTTGAAAGCGCTCTCGTCGGTCTCGTGATCGTTCAGCCAGTCGTCGGCCTGCGCGAGACAAACGGACCGCTCGCCGATGCCCAGCAGTTGGGGCTGCGCGCCGCGCGCACCGCCAATGGCGTACCACAGCCCGTCGAGCCAGAAGACCCCGGCCCAGGCGGTGAAGCCCGCGGCCAGCAACGCGTCCTCGGTGCCAAAGAGATCGACCCACTCGAAACTGGACCGCTTGAGCAGATCGATCTCGGTCATCAGGAAGCCTGACAGCGCCCCGCCGTGGGCTCCCTCAAGCGCTTCGCCTTCATCCTCGGCCAACACCTCGCCGCAGATCGGGCATTCGCGTGAGGCCAGCGGGATATCGGCCTGACATGCCGGGCAGGTCTTTGTGGGGGCCTCTCCGGTGCCGCTGGCCCCGTCGAGATCGACGTCCTGTTCCAGCGTGCCATGGGTCAGGCTCGAGGTGCCGAAATCCAGCACCACGCAGTCGGTCTTGATCACGCCAGGGAACTCGGTCGGATCGACCGTGCGCAGGCCGCGCCCCACCATCTGGATCATGGTGGACTTCCAGGAACTGGGGCGCAGCAGGATGACGCAGGAGGTGGGCGGATGGTCCCAGCCCTCGGTCAGCACCGCGACATTGGTGATGATGCGGATCGCGCCGCTGGCGAAGGCCGCCAGAATGCTGCGGCGTTCCTCGCCACGCAGATCGCCGTGGATCAGTCCCGTGGGGATGTCGGCCGCGTTGAAGGCCTCAGCCACATGCGCCGCATGCGCGACTGTCGAGCAGAACACCACCGTCGGCCGATCGGCGGCCTTGTCCTGCCAATGGCGGATCACTTCCTCGGTAATTGGCGCGCGGTCCATGATCTCGGCCACTTCAGACATGTCGAAGTCCGACACGGTCTTGCGCACGGCCTTGAGCTTGTCCTGTACACCCACATCGATGACGAAGGTGCGCGGCGGCACGAGATGTCCCGAGGCGATCAGCTCGCCAAGCCGGACCTGGTCGGCGACATTGTCGAAGACCGCGCGCAGCCCCTTCTTGTCGCCGCGATTGGGCGTGGCCGTGACCCCGAAGATACGCGCATCCGGATTGGCATCGCGCACATGGTCGATGATGCGGCGGTAGCTGGGCGCGACCACGTGATGCGCCTCGTCGATGACCAGCAGGTCCAGCTTCGGCATGGCCGCCAGATTGGCCTCGCGTGTCAGCGTGGGCACCATGGCGAAAGTGACCCGGCCGTCCCAGGACTTGGTGGTGGCATCCACTACGGAGGTGGTCACATTCGGATTGACCCGGGCAAACTTGTCGCGGTTCTGCGCGGTCAGCTCATCGCGATGCGCGAGCACGCAGGCTTTGGCGGCGCTGTCGCCGATGCTCTGACCGGTGACAGCCGACAACATGATCGTCTTTCCCGCACCGGTCGGAGCGATTCCGAGCGTATTGTCGCGGGTGTCGAGCGCAGACAGGCTGCGCTCGACGAAGAGTTTCTGACGGGGGCGAAGGCGCATGGCTTTGACCCTCACTCAGCCCAGCTGGGCCGGCCGGAAAAGCCGGGTCCAGCGGGCGGCTGCGTGGACTGCCCATGCTGTGCGGGCGCGCCCTGGCCCTGCGCCGGCATCTGGTGCTGCTGCGCAGGCTGCGCATAGTTTGGCGCTGGCGCCCCGGGATGGGGTGCATGTGCCGCCCCGGGCGCCATCGGCGCGGTGGCATGACCCATGAGCTGCGCATAGTCGCGGTGATCGGGCATGACCGCGCTTTTGATCTCGTTGCGCTCGTCCCCGCTGGAGTCCCTGCCGACATCGATCCGTGCGATGAACTCGATCCCGTCGAGATCGGCGAACCCGTTGATGCGCCGCGCGGCCTGCGCCTCCGGCGAGTTGTCCTTGTCGGAAATCCCGCGCGACGAGTTCAGTATGCCCCGGATCAGGCTGCGGCCCATGTTGGCCCAGCTCGGGCCGTTGGGGCTGTAAAGCCCGATCAGCGACCAGATCTTGCGCTTGGCATAGGGGCCCTCAACCACCGTGTATTCGGCATCGAGAAAGACAGCGCCCGTTGAGGCCCGCTTGGCATAGCCGCCGGTCCAGCCTTGTGCGCGATCGTCGAACCCGCCCGGGCGGATGCTCAGACGCACCTTGGCCAGCGTACCCTTGGGGATGACATTGGTGTTCGTTTGCGCGTCGTTGAAATCGTTCCACAGAGACATTGGAGAAGTCCTTTCAGGTCGGGGGATTGGAATTGGGGGATGCCCGCGCCTTGGGCGGCGCCGGCAACTCGGGGGCGCGGTAGGTCAACCGTCGCGCTTCGGGGACGAGCGGGCCGCGGATCTTCTCCATCAGCCGGCCCAGATGCGGGGCCTCGAGCAGATCGAGCCGCCCGGAGCGATCCTTGGCCGGATAGCCCCAGGGGTTCAGCGTCTGGCAGACAAAGCCGCGCTGCAGGCTGCCATCCTCGGCCTTGAACTCGGCCATGGTGATGACCTGATCGACGATGCCTGGCAGCTCGAGGCCGGTCTTGGAGCCGTCGATCTGCGGTACGAAGACCTTGCGATTGAATTCATCGAGCTTCTCGTCGAGGATGCCGACAAACCAGACGTTCTTGCCGCGCGTGTGCTGCAGGTGGGTCAGCCAGGCGATCATTTCGCGCCCGTGCAATCCATAGGCACCGCGCACGTCAGGCTTGCCGGTCTTCTCCGAATGCGCTTCGGGCTGGCCCTTGCACCACTGGAAGCACAGCCGCCCGGCAACGGTGATCGAGTCGATGAACACCGTGTCGTACTTTTCCAGCACGGCCGGGTCGCCGAACTTCTGGCAGACCGAGTCGTAGTGCGCCTGGCTGTAGGGCTGGTCGGCGCGCAGCGCCGGGTTGGGCCCGCCGATGAACACCGCGAAGTCCCGGCATTCGGCCCATGTCCGCGGTCGGATCGCATCCACGCCCAGCCCTTCGATCGCCAGATCTCCAGCCTCGAGGTCGAAGAACAGCGTCGTTGTGGTCATCAGCGTCCAGAGCAGCGATGTCTTGCCGATGCCTGAGCGACCGAAGATCACACCCTTGATGCCGCGGGTTTCCGCCAGGCGCTGGTCGGCGCTGATGATCGGGAGCGCGCCAGTCATGACGGCACCTGTGCACCGGCCGCGCCCCGGTCGATCCGCGCGAGGATCGCATCGAGGCAGTCGCCGAAGCTCCAGTCCGGGTGTCTCGCCCAGAACCGATCAGCCTGGCGCAGCGCGGTGCGCCATTCGCGCAGCGCATGTTGATCGTTTGCGATCTGAAGGCGGCGGATCTCGATAGCGCGTTCGAACTCGGCGCGCGACAGCTGGCGGGTCGACACCAGCGTCGTGCCCTCGAGATCCATGGCTACCGCCGCGGGCAGCTGGAACGGCAGCGGCGGCTGTTCGGGCGTGGGCGCGCGCTCCGCCTTGAGCCTGAGGCTGCGCGCGCGCTGATCGATCCGGGCCACGACGCCGTCGATCCCGGCGAGATACTGGCCGTCGGCATCGATGTCGTCCCAGCGATTGACCGCCGCCTGTCGCTTGTTGATCGCGCGACCCGCGATCACCGCGCCGACGATCTCGGCCACGACGTCATTCAGACGCATCTGTCCCATTCCGGATCTCCTGTTCGTAAAGGGTGGTGAAGTCGGTGAGCCAGGCCGCTGCACGCCGCATGGGCGCGATTTCGACGGCGTGGCGCGAGGCCGGTGGGATGCGGCGGACCGCCTCCGCCGGGCTGGGCTGTTCATCGATACGTTCGACGATCTCGACGAGGCGCTCGTGAATTGCGCGATCCT
>PXBW01000105.1 GCA_003566775.1 candidate division WS1 bacterium | reverse complement strand
GGTCGAGCGGTCGCGTCAGCACCAGCATCCGGCGCATCTGCGGGAAATGCTCGGCGATGATTCGCGCCCGCCTGTTGATCTCGTCGGTCACCGACTGCCGCTCCGGAGGCTCGTCGGCGAGATAGACGATGGCGTCATCGTAAAGACCGCGGCGGGCAAGCACCTCGTCCCACTCCCCGAGGTCCTCAAGCGCTCCCTGAAAGTACTCCTCCTCCGCGCGATGGCCGCCGGGGTTTACGTACCTCATCACGAACGTGTTCATCCCACGCTCGAGCGGATACTCCAGATGGTCGATCGGGGGCTGCATCGTCCCGTAAAGCGAGGTCGGGTTGAGTCTGTGTTCGAGCCAGAAATCGTAGTAATCGTACCTTAGCTCTTCCCAGCCGAACTCCTCGTTGCGGTACCACGAGTCCACAAGCTGGCTGGAGATCGAGAATATGTTGGGCAGGGAGATGCGCCGAGGCAGCGCGAAATCCCACACGCTCACACGCACGGGCACCGATATCTCCGGCAGTTCATTCGCACGGAGATGTACAGTAGTCGAGTACTCGCCCGCGGGCGCGTCCTCGGGGATCGCGACCGTGATCCAGATCGGCTGGACTTCGCCTCGTAGGAGGTCGAACTCGGCGAGGGCACTGATACCGTCGGGCCAGAGTCCGACATGGTTGGTGAGAAGCGGCGCTCCACGGGTCCGGACATAGCAGATCAGGCCAGGCTCCACCGCATCCTCGAGCGTGACGGGCCCGGTCAGCGGATCGACGCTGATCTCAACTACCTCAAGATCACGTTCGACCGCCGCGAGCACGATCTGCCCGCTCTCACGCTCATTGCGCGCGAGCTGAAGATCGAGCGTGTCTGCCGCTTCCTCCGGCCAGACGTGGCGGAAGACCTGCGTCATCGCTCCGACCGCACCCACCGCTGCAGGGGCGTCGATTTGCCGGCGCAGACGGTCGAAGCTCAACCGCGCTTCGGCATCGTAAGCGCGATCCTGCAGGTTGCGGAATCTATCTTCCATGCGCCGCCAATGATGCTCACTGATCTCGCCGCCCCCGTCGAGCATTGCCTGAAACTCGCCTGCCTCATCCGCGGCGGCCTGCAACGCCTGTGGCACCAAAGAGGCCATCTTCGCAGTCTCGCGCTTAAGCCGCTCCAGACGTCCGGACAGCCAGCCGTAGCGCTCGACATTATGCTCTACCAGGCGGGGGAGGCGACTCGTGCCATACAGACTGAGGCGATTCAACACGGTCCACCGGGCCTCATGCAGGCTGAGCACCTCTAAACGCACGTAGCGTGCCTCAACGGGTGCATCCAGCACACAGAACCAGTGCCGTCCATCCTGGTGGCCCACCCCGCGCACCTCGAGTGTGTACGACCAGTCATCTGGTTCGGCCCCGAAGCTGAGGTCGAAATCATCAGGCCCACGGTCTGCATAACGGCGGTCGATCTCAATCGCGACGATTTCACGCATCTGCCCGAGATCAAGCTCGAACCAGTTCGGCAGGGCCCCCGGGTAGGAGAGATGATCGCCCTCACCGATGGCAGCCCGCACATCGTAGGGCGGGGGATTGACGCCCTCAGACACTGCGTGGACAGTAGCGCCGCTGTCAATGTGGGCGAAGTCAACGGCCTCGTCTGCGAGAACGCAGTTGGCGCTCAGCATGATTAAGAGGGCTGCGAGGAGCACGCCGCGCATCAGGACCACTCGCTTTCTGCAGGTCGCATGACGTCATGGTATTCTCTGGCGAAGCGTGGAACCGGTCGAAGCGGATGACATCGCCCATGGGCGCCGAGAGGCTCTATGGTTCCACTCAGTACACGAATATCAGGTTACCGGTGGTCCCGGTGATAGCATCGACCACCAGCCAGCCGGCAGCACCCAATGCGGCTCCGAGAATCAACCCGAGCATCAGCTTCGTACCGCGATCGTAGTATCGGAAGCCACCGTACCGCAGCACGACCGCCTTGGTGAGCCAGCCCAGCAGGATCGAGAACCACAGGTCCTGCACGGGCTGTGTCGGAGCCACCGCGAAGCCGAGCGGATGGAGCGGCCAGCCGACAAAGCGCATGTGCATCGTGGTCAGCCCCCACATGAAGAGAGTGCCACCCGCCATCCAGAGCCACCAGCTAAGGCTTGGGGTCACCGGATTCTGCAGCGCCGAGGCGGCGTAGGTGAACGCCGCGCGGGGGCAGCCGCCAAAGAGCCATGAACTCAGGGTGATACCGCCGCGCGAGTAGGCGAGGCCCATCGTGGTGAGCGTCGCCACGACAAGGGCCACGGCCAGCGTGAGTGCGGCGTGCGGCAGGAAGCTGCGCCTGCGTACGCCCGAGGCCGTCCACACCTTCAACCCGTGAGCGGCGAAGGGCATCAGGAAAACCCGTATATCTGCGCTCCAGGAGAAGCTGTATGCGAGTGAGGCGATTCCCGTGGGGCCTACGGCCTGGCTACCCAGTGTGTGAAGCACAAATGACTGCGGGATCAGCGCAGCGCGTGAAACCGGCACACCCCCCTGGACCGCCGCGCGGGTGAGCGCGACGAAGGTCACGAATGCTGCGAAGAGCAGCACCACCGAGGCGATCAGGGACAGGCCGCTTGCCACCAGCCACCAGGTCATCCCGAGGAGGCCAAGCATGAGGCATACGGAGCCTGCCGTCATCACCGGATCATCGCCTCCTCCTCGCCCCGGCGACAGCGCGTCGAGTGCGCCGCGAAAGCCTCGCGCGATGTCCTCCCGCGCCGCCCACAGACTCGCGCCCGCAAGGAAGATCATTGCACCCATCGCCTGGTTCGAGACCGCGAGCGATCCCGCGGAGTAAACCTCACGGGTGCCCACGTTCACTCCCATGATCCGCAGGGTCGGCGTCTGAAACGCACTGACAAGCGCGAAGAACCACAGGCTGAAGCCGAGATCCGCGTTAATCAGGTACGCGAACGCCACTACCATGGGGTTCATCCAGAGGCGCAGCAGGAGCCTCTCGTTTTGCATGTGAATCAGCGCGTCGGGCCGCAGGTTGATTCGCGGAACGACCGGATGATAGTGATGCAGACCAATCATCACCGTTGGCACGATTGCGACGAACGCGCCAATCCAGAAGGTGCTGCTTCTCAGTAACGGCGTCCAGAGAGCAGAGCGCCGTTCCTGCGCAACCATCTCTATCGGCAACCACATGAGTGGATAGACGAGGCGCTCGTGCTCGATCCACTGCCTGTGTACCAGGATCATCAGGCCGATACTCGCGGCGGCAAGCGCCACGATGAAGACCGACCACATGCCGAGCGGAAGCAGCCACGGCTGCCAGGGAATCGCGGTGCCCGTGCGCGTCCCTTCGTAGAACTGCTGCACCGCGGACGGGTCCGTCACCGCCAGCCACTCGATGGTCCTCTCGCCCAGCAGGGTTTCCCAGTGGTTCTCAAGGGTGGCGTAGTACCCGAGGCCGGTCATGATCGGCAGAAGCTGCCCGACAAGTCCCCAGGTAACGACAGACGAGGCGAGCAGCGCCGCCACGAATACCACCAGCAGATCCGCCCGACTCAGGCCAAAGCGTCGGACAATGAGCTTTAGCAGCGGATTCACGAGTGCGACGATGATAAAGAAGAGAACCACGATGCCGAAGGGCAGAGAGGTATTCGCCGGCCGACTGCCGCGCAGGACTAGATTCGCCCATGGGAAGGTGAAGCCGACGACGGCGGCTATCACCACGCTGAAGCTCACGGCACGGGCGGTCAGACGCCCCTCCTGCGTCTGCGAAATCTGTTCATCTTTCTGCAGGTGCTCAGCTTTTGCCATCGCTCTTCCTGGTCCGACGTATCTCAGACACTCAACCGCGAGCGGTGCTGCCCTCAGCGCCTACCCGGCGATCCGCCTCAGTTCCGTCTCGCGTGTGCGACCATCGCCGCAGGTGAACTCGACCAAGGTGCGATCTCCCTCTACCGTCGCAGTCACGCCCACGGTCTCAGGCGCTTCCCACGCTCCCGCGAGAGTGACCTGTACCATGCGCACCGGGCTGTGCTCCACATCGTCCGACCATGCAAGGTCGGGGTCGCACACGCTGATCACCACCGCCTCGTCGCGCATCTGGGTCATTATCATGCTCGGCGTGTCCACGTGCAGGAGCAGGTCGCACGCCGGAACCTCGCCCGCCTCAAAGAGCGCGTAGCCGCTGATGCCGGTCTGAAGATCGCGGATTATGTGCGCCCGTTCGCTGCGGCTGAGCACCTCGTATCCGGTATCGGCGGCGATCCCGGCCATCCGCTCGGGCGTCGCGCCCACTACGATCATGTACTCGTACCCGGCCGCCTCGGGAGCGGGTCCGTGGTCGAACCACGCCACCGCGAAGTCGCCCCGTGTTCTCGGCTCAGGCACCTGGTGCGGCGGTGTCAGTTGCTGCTGCCTGACCACGCGCAACTGCGCAGAGTCGGGCACGAAGTAGCCGTTGCCGATCTGATCGACCAGCCATGCAGGAGCGCCGGCCTGCCCCTCCCACTCGAACGGAAATTCTGTCACCGCGTCATCGGAGTTGATGAAGATCGGCTGCGATTCCTCGGTCAGACTCAGTTGGAAGATCGTGGTCTCCACCGGGCGCTCCGTATCATCGTTGGTGATATCGGAACCGAGACAGATAACCCGATCATCGATGTAGAGGTAGGTCTTGAAGGCACGGAACTCGGGATCGTGATGGGGGTCTGAGAGTATCATTGAGAACAGGCCGTTACGCCCCTCATGCTCGACCGCGCCGACGAAGGTCTCCTCGTTGGTCTGTCGGCCATAAGGATACTTTGCGTATAGCTCGTCCCAGGGCCGGTAGATCGCAGTGGTGCCCGGCCAGCGATTCCAGTCCCAGCCGGAGGCGGTGATGCCGCTGTCGGCGGGCGTCACCGGATCGCCTCCCGAGTATATGTGTGTGGTCCCGTGGCTGGTGTAACGACCGTGGATGTTGCGCCCGGAGCGGCCCGGCTGGTACTGCTGCTGCTCGTAGTTGAAGATGTAACGGCTCCAGCCCTTGGTGGATATCTTCCAGTCGTCACGGCGATGTACCGCGATCGCTCCGTAGGGGAAGAAGCGAAATCCGGTTGGGTCGGGTTCGGCGGCTACTCCGTGTTCCGCAGCCTCGGCGACCGCTTTCGCCGCCCCCAGTGTCCCCATGAAGGTGAAGCCGACCTGCCCCTGACGCAACGACTTGTCCGCGATCTCAGGTACGGACGGGTCCCAGACACGCTGAAAGGCGCGCATCATTGTCTGATCGGTGGTGTCATCGGTGAGTGCCATGTAGGCGTACGCGGGCATCAGCAGATAGATGCTCTCGGTCATGAAGGGCCAGCGCAGGGCAAGTGTGGACGGCAGATCGTACTTGTTCGCGTAGAAGCGCGACGCCAGCAACTTGCCGCGCAGGTTGTCAACAGCATCATCGGTCAGCGCGAAGGGCGTGTCGCGCAACAGATAGTGCGAAGCGGCTGCCGCCTGCGTGGCGTTGATGACGTAGGACCCGCCGACGATCATGCTGTGATGAAAGCCGGTGTAATCGGGTTTGATCGTGCCCGCCCACTTCGGCGCGATGCGCAGGCAGCGGCTCATCCACGACGAGAGGTGGCGCATCCAGTGGGCGCGGGCGTCCAGATCCTCCAGCGACAGCACCCACGCGAGCTTCAGCAAGAAGCGCCCGCGGATGACGTCGGCGTTCATCCCGACGTTGTCGGTCTCCTCGAAGACGCGTCCGACGCCGGAGTACCAGCGGACGTTCGCCATCTCCCGTTCCCGCATCCCGGCTTCCCGGAGTTCGTCCTGCATGAGGAAGATCGTCGGCTCGTAGCCACCCGTCATGAGGATGAAGAAGCGCATATCGCCGAAGAGGCTGCCCTCAGTCCATCCCTGCTCATCGAGATGATCGAGCGCCGAAACGATAAGATCGTGAATGCCCTCATTCTGGTAGAGCGAGTTGGCCGGGACGTCCGCGTGGTAGATCACCGACAGCAGGCCCAATGGCTCGAAGAACGCGCGGAACTCCGCCGTCGTCACCAGCGGCTCCTCAAGCATCGTCGGTAGAGCATCCGCGGCCTCCTCGGCCCGCTCAAGCAGCACTCGAAAGCGATCCGCCAGCAGCGGGTTCCGCCAATCGATGCCCTCTCCGGTAAGCCATGCGCGATAACGCGCCTCGATCTCCAGCAGCGCCTCGCGCTCCTCTTCGGTGGCCGGACGATCCGGCGTCGCCGCGAGTGCCGCGTCATCGAAGCGCAGGTAGTAATCATGATCGCGCCGCGGGTTCAGGAAGGGAAGCTGCCTGTCCGCGCCACGAGCCCACAGCGCATGTGGCGGGAACTCGACGAGGTCAAAATGCAGTGACCCGGATCCATGCTCCGGAGCCTCGATGCGCATTGCCTCGACTACGCGCTCGCCCTCATAGTCCTCGACCACTATGTCATCTCGGAAGTTGACGATAAGGAAGCGCCAGCCGGAGAAGCTCAGAGGATAATCGAAGGCAAGCGGCACGTTACCGGTCTCAACCTCCTCGGCGCGCCCAAAGCTTACACTGAGGTGTCCCTCAACGGGTGTCTCATTGTGCACCCAGGCGGTAAAGCCACCGGCCTCCTCAAGAGTCCCGGCGTGGGAGAAGGTGAGGACATCACCACCCGCCCAGTGCCAGTTCAGCGCCTGACCGTCTCGCTTGAAATGCTCGGAGGAAAGCTGAAGCGCGCCCTCTCCGTCTACCGCCCACCCGTCCGGGATGCGATCTGCATCGAAGCTCTCCTCGGCGAATGTCAGGCAGACGGGCAACATGATTGCCACGAGAACTGCTACAGCATCATGCATCCGGATCTTTCGACCCATAAGATCAACTCCATCCGTTGCAGCAATGCCTGTTGTTCCATGATGACCGATACAGACTTCTCGCGCCGACCCGGCTTTACCTCCGTCCCGTCCCGAGAGGCGGGATAGAGTGGAGGATTCAGGACCATTGACAGGCAATGAGCATTCATCATCAACTCTGACCAGAAGCGAGGCATTTGTGGTGACGACAGAGCGAGTTCCTTACGAGCGCACGAGACCGATATTCCCCTCACCAGCGGCTCTTGTGACGTCGGTGGATTCGGAGGGGCGTCCGAACATCATCACCCTTGGGGAGGCGTTCAATCTCAGCATTCGGAATCCGGTGATCGTAGGCATAGCCATCGCTCCGGCCCGATATTCGCATGGACTGATCTCGACGTCGGGTGAGTTCGTGATCAATCTGCCGCCCGCACACCTGCTCGAGCGGGTATTGCAGTGCGGTGAGGTCTCGGGGCGGGACGTGAACAAGTTCGCTGAGTTTGACCTCACGCCGCTTCCTGCAACGGAGGTTGAGCCGCCCCTGATTGCGGAATGCCCGATCAACGTCGAGTGTCGCCTGCTTGATGTGCAGACGATCGGGGACCACGATCTGTTTCAGGGCGAAGTCGTTGCGCACCACGTCGCGCCTGCACTGCTGGACGAGGATGGGTGCATGGTGCGAGAGCGCCTGAACACGGTGGTGTTCGCTCACTGGGCGTTCTTCGAGATGGGACCGCTTATGGATACCTGGAAGGACTGAACTGCCGGGTGGACGGTGCGGCGAGCAGGGTGCGCCACATTTTCCCTGCTCGGCACCTCACGAACATCGGTTTGCATCAGACGCCGCCGAGATGAGCGGCGCCTCAGGTCGCGGTCCAGCCTCCATCAACGAATATCAGTTGACCGGTGACGAAGCTCGATGCGTCGGAGGCCAGCCAGACACAGGCGCCTTTAAGCTCCTGCACGTCGCCCCAGCGGTGGAAGGGAACCCGGTTGATAATGATTGAGTTGCGCTCGGGGTCCTCCTGCAGAGGACGCGTGTTGTCGGTGCGGAAGTAGCCGGGCGCGATGGCGTTGACATTTATCCCGTGCTGCGCCCACTCGACGGCCAGTGACTTCGTGAGTTGCCCGATTCCGCCCTTCGAGGCGGTGTAGGCTGGGATGAAGGGAACCCCGATCGCGGAGAGCAGACTGGCGATATTGATGATCTTGCCCGAGCCCCGATCGACCATCTGCTGCGCCACTGCCTGGGCCACGAAGAACGCTCCGCGGATGTTGATGCTCATGACCTCGTCCCACATCTCCGCACTGTACTCCAGCGCCGGTGCGCGGTTGATCGTGCCCGCGTTGTTGACCAGGATGTCGATGTGACCGAACTCTGCGATGACTGCCTCGATCAACGAGTCGATCTCGTCGAGATCGGTGAGATCGGCCGGAAACTCCACCACCTGCCTGCCGGTGTGCGCGCCGATCTCATCGACGGCGTCAAGCAATTGATCCTCGCTGCGTGCGGTCAGCGCAAGATCCGCGCCTGCCTCCGCCAGACCCATCGCCAATGCCCTTCCGATGCCTCTTCCGCCACCGGTTACCAATGCCACGCGGTCATCAAGCCGAAAGTCGTCGAGAATCATCATCTCACCTCGTGAGTTCTTCTGCTGTTTACCTGCGCTTAGACAATACCGTTGACGGTCATCAGTTCGATACTGAATGACCGGTGCCCTCCCTGGTGCAATGCGAACGATCAAGTCACCGGGCGCGTCGAGACTCATACGGCGAGTTAGCCGCAGCTTCACGCCGATCGTCATATTCATGTCCCGCTCGGATCGGAAGACATCCCCGGTCGATACTGCATAGCATGGAGGGCAGAGGCGCCGGGATGGAGAAGATATCTCGCAGTGAGCAAGTCCTGACAGCAAATGCTCTTCCCGGGATCATGCTTTCACGTCCCGGAGGCAATCTCTGACGCAGGGAGGTCGCTCAGATGCGCAGGCCCAGCAGGATGTTCCCATTGTTCGCGATGATCGCGGTGTTCGCTTTCTCCTCAGCCGCAGTCTGCGAGGAGAACATGTTTGATAATGCCACCTTCGAGCAGGTGGACGAGGACGGGCAGCCCGAATCGTGGAGGGCTGTTGACTTTCAGACCGGAGGTGAGGCACTGCTCGGCACTGATGGTGGGCATGTCGGCGATAACTACGGCATTATGCGTGGGGAGAGCAACGAAGACCGCGCCACATGGCGCCAGCATGTCCCATGGGATCCGGAGGTTCGCGGTGTCACCGTGACGGGATGGTACCGCACGATTGACGTCTCCACCGAAGACCGCAGAGGCGCGTCGATCCGACTCATCTTCAACGAGGAGCCGGGACGCTGGTCGCCTCACCTGGATATCCACGGCTTCTTCTTCCCACCTTCAGATGAGTGGACGAAGGCTGAGGTCACCTATCTCGTTCCTGAGAAGACCCGCGATCTTATCGTGGAGCTTTTCCACTGGTTCTCTCCCGGAGAGACTCACTGGGACAACGTGACCATCCGTCCCGCCACGGAGGAGGAGCTGATGGACAATCTGTTGCCCCCCGACCTGGAGGTGGATCGAGATCCGGTCCCGGGCCGCAATGTCCCGTACTCGCCCGCGGATAACGAGACTGTGGATCTTAACCCGCCGCCTTTCCTCTGGCTACCCTCGGGGCAGGTTGATCGCCACAACGAGGAGCGCTGGGAGAATCTGCCGCACGATCCGGCGAGTTGGACCGCGCACGGCGAGGTATACTATCGACTGCAGGTATCCCGCACCCCGGATTTCGCTGAAGATGATCTAGCGGTGGATCTCTCAGACCTCATCTACACCGCCGAGATGCTTACGGAACCGTTGCCTCCGGGCCAATACTACTGGCGCTATGGTGTTGATATGGGGCAGTTCCCCACCACCTGGAGCATGACGCGACGGTTCGAGATTCCGGAGGACGCATCGCTCTGGCCGTATCCGACACCTGACAGGTTTGAAGTCGCTGACACTCGTCCGCGACTACTGGTTCCCGAGGAGC
>PXBW01000366.1 GCA_003566775.1 candidate division WS1 bacterium | reverse complement strand
GTTTGGCACTGGATAACTCCTCAAGGAATGGGTCTAAGGGGATGCCGACTTCTTCTCCATAGAGCGTTTCCAACGGTAGGCTGCTATCGCTGCTATCGGTGAGAATGCGGTATTCCAGGCGGGAGAGTCGTAACCGTTCCATCAAGATATCTTGCCAGTCGTAGGCCGGATCGTCGCTGTCGCGATCGCTGTCCAGATGGTCGTTTTGCCGTAATCGTTCCATAGCCTGGTGGAGCGGCATCTCGAAATGCTCAAAGTGACGCCGCAAAACCTCTAGCGGTTGATGAAAAGGCAAGGGTGGTGGGAACAGGTTGTTGCGCAACTCCACATAGGCAGCATCATTGACGAACTGTGGGTTGGCCAGCAGTTCTTCGGTGGTCATACCCGCCTCGATATTGTGGCCGGTAAAGGTTTCCAGAGAGTTATTGACCACATAGTGCTCCAGGACTTCATTCACCAGATCGATGTAGGGCAGCACTGTGTTGGTGTTCTCGCAGGTGAGTTGGAGGTGCTGGATATCCGGTCGTCGGTCAAGGAGCATATCCACCGGATTTTCCTGGTCATAGGTTGGTGGTAATTCTTCGCCTGCGCTGTTGTAACGTCGCAGATCAATAAATTGCAACAGGTCAACCAGATAGGCCGCCGGGCTGAGCCAGGAGCGGCAGTGTTCGCAGGCGCAATAGTCCATTTCCCCAAAAACTTTTTCCAGGGTGGGCATTGCGATTACACCACTCTCTTGGTTGCTACTGAAGGTGGCGATCGCGCCATTCTCTTCTACTTCATTGAGGGCCGGTAGATTGGTGATGGCATAAGGGAGAAGAGCCGACTTTTCAAGGAAATAGGATGTGGTGACGTTGAGAACCGTGTGGTGAACTTGGTGAGCCTTGGCGTAGATCAGTTTGGCCACGGCTTCACCGCCCAATTCGTCCTTAAAGGCATGAATAAAAGCCTGCTCGTCGTAGCGCACCACATCATAGGCAGAATTCAGTTTTCGTTCCAGCAACTTGCCCATGGACTCGTCTGATGGGCTGATCTGGTAGACTCGCTGAAGTTTTTTGATTTCTGCTAGAACTGGTGTCTCTAGTTGGATTTCATTTTTGTTGAGATATTGCTCGACAGGATGAAGTCCTAATTCAAACTTGCCTTGATTTTCATCCAAAAAGTGGGTCACCTGATGTTTAATCGATGGTTCCGTATTCAGAGGAATATCATCGACTTTGACCATTTCAGATACAACAGCCGTAGGGTAACTCAGCCGAAGCTGGTGAGCCATTACCGCAGCATAGTTTGTCTTTTGTTCTGCTGGCTGTTCTCCAGGAATTTCGTCAGGAATGGATACATCACTTAATAGAGGTTCCCAAGCGGATTCCTGGTAAAGTCCTTGGCGCACTAAATCAAGGGGGGTGTGGAGGGCTCCATTTTGGGCGTGCAGTTGCTGAATTAGGGGCGCATTGTTGATGGTTAGAAAGGCCAGTTTGCCATCTAGTTCTAATCGGTCACTTACCTCTGTGCCGAATTCTTCTTTGGCATCAGTCCAAAATTCTTCCAGGTTATCGCGTCGTTGATAATAGAGTTCGGTAAACTGCTGCTGTTGACTAGGCTCGG
Organism: candidate division WS1 bacterium; assembly: GCA_003566775.1. Taxonomy (GTDB): domain Bacteria; phylum Armatimonadota; class Zipacnadia; order Zipacnadales; family UBA5352; genus UBA5352. The sequence continues at coordinate 8,277 of PXBW01000366.1, read as the reverse complement.
GCAGGGTATTTTCAATCAGTGCTTTGAAATTGGAAATTCCAACCGGTGTGGGTTCGTCTAATAGGCGACTGATGCTGTGCGCCTTGAAGCGCTCTAAATTTTCTGGAATCTGATGGCGCAGTTCCTCAGGCAGAATTTTCGCCTCCACGGCTCGTTCCCAGGCCTGTTGCACGGTTTCCGGTGCCATCTGACTCAAGATCGTCTCGTTGGCTGGAACCCCACTGCGGAAGAGAGCGTAATAAAATTCTGGCTCGATGCCGCTAGTCTGGCTGAACTGACTGGCCAGGGAAGTCATGGCAACCATGCGGGCATCCCAACCTGTTTTGTTGGCTAGATAGGTAATGTCTTGTTGTTCGTCGTCTTCCCTGAGCGTGGCCAGTCGTTTTTTCAGTTCTGGTTCGCTCTGGGTATTGAGGTGGGGGCCCAGTTCACCCAGCAGACGAGGATATTCTGCCGGTCGTGGCAGTTGGTCTGCCGAAATCACAATATTCAGGTCATTTTCTTCTGGGTTGGCGTTATAACGCACCGCAGAAACAGCGATTGGGGTATTGCCATCGCCAAAAACTTGAACCTGAACATCCAGTTTTTCCTTGGCTTTTGTAAGGTGAGGGGGAAGATAGCGAATCTCGTACACCCCGCGATCTTCTGTGGTACCTGTACCAAGGGGGCGATCGCCATCGATATTTTTGTCTACTGCAACTATCCGCAGACCAGGTAAGCCCCGGAGTTCATGGCTGACAATCTGGCCCCGTACTATAAATGACTGATCCTCGACGGGCTCTTCATCGATTGGTTCTTCATCGATTGGCCTACCGTCTTGGAGCCTACAATCTCTGATGAAGCGCCAGAGATAGGCGGCAGCAGCCAGTGCGATCAGTAAAACAACTGAAAGAAAGGTGATATTTTCAATGACTTGATACATTTTATGCCTCCCCATCGCTAAGGACAGATATATTTTTTGCTCTATTTTCCTGTTTTTACATGTATGGATATTGCCAATAAAAGTAGTCGATACAGCTTTTTCTCACTAGCGTTAGACATATAACAGATATTTATAAGATCTATTTGTAAGGACTCATGCCATACCCAACTCTATTAGGAGTTGCTATATAATTTATTATTAATGTCCGATTCTCGTATCACAAATTCATTATCTTTTTCTTGGTAATCGAATCCAAGTATTTGCTTGTCTTGGCCTTAATCGCTCTTTTGGTTACTCAGGCTGAACAAACATCTTTTCGATCAAGCTGAAAGTCATATAAAATAAAGCTTTGGGAGATTAAGGTCAAATTAGCTATCCAGTGGGTGACTAAAACAATGATGGAGGCTCATCGGAAGCCCATATCTTACAAAGGTATGGGCATGAGTAGTTTTTCATCCTCTTGAGAATCATTATTTACCTTGTGTGGCATTAAAAGATGGTGGAGTTGGTATCCAGCAAATGTCTGAAATTTACTTTGATCACGCGACCTGGGATAAAGTGTTTGTAAGTATCTAGGTGCTGCCAAGTAAGTTGTTCTTATCTCATCCCCCCTAAGGTTAGGATTCAGTCGGAAAATTGTATTCAGTTCACGATGTAAGTGAAGATATAGTTGCAATTCCCCTTTATTCTCTAGAATATCTAGCATATCTCGAGCCAACTCAGGGCTAGTCGAATATGCAGCTCTCCAGAAATCATTCCAGTTTCTCTCCAGTCTCCTTGAAAAATCTTCAAAGTTGCTTACTCGCATCTCAATTTGGCGTTCTATCTGATCAGCCTGACTTGTGAGTCTTCTGCGCTCAATTTTTTCTGCTTCTCTTGCCCGAGTCCTTAAGTCTTCAACCCTTGGCATGTTAAGCTCTCTAAGAGCTTCCTGGAATTGGTCAGCATACTCGTCAGACCTACTGTTTAACCACTGTTGTCGGCTTGGCACATGTGATCCTGTCTGAGGTTCAGGGACTATATACTCGTCTTTGAACTCAAGTTTGTCCTCATATACAACTCTTTCCACTGGAAATATGTATTCCTGTCCAGGATGAATAAAGTCAGGGTCAGGAAGTAGCTCACCCAGATGTGGATCAAAGACAATATCTAGATATGCTCCATAGGCTACATCTGGTCCAAACCACTCGTTATATCCAAACTCTGCTAGGGAAGCAGAGATCCAAGTTCCCTCCTTTGCCCTATATCTAGCAAAAAGTAAATCGCCAACACGTTCAAAACCTAAGAATTCACCAGCATTACCTGCCTGCTGTCCATCGAGATCGGTAAACTTAACAGGATTTCCTCGTGTGTAAGTATATCGATTTGGTCCATCCGAAATACTTATAGGATCACAACTCGTCCACCTCCCCAACCACAGCGCATAATACCGCGCCCCATGATAATTCAACCCACTCTCCTCATCCCGTTCCTTCCCTGTAAACCGATATCGCTTTGGCGTTTCTGTCTGGCTCCCCACGGCTTCATACGACGTACAGCCATAGGGATAAAACTCCTCATAGGAAATGATCTCCCCAATTCCATCCACTTCTAAAGCAGCAGACCCCAAATGATTGCCCACCTGAAACCGAATCAATTGTCCCGGTGAATTGTCACTGCCAAAAGTCCTGGTTTCCACCAACGCAATCCGCTGCTGGTCATCCATAACATGCAGCGTTTCCCGCTCCAGCGTTACACTGTTGCCGCTGCCATCATAGGCTCGAAAAATCTCAAACCCACCCAGATAAATGCGCTCATTTTTGCGCGTACCGTTTTGTCGTTCCGTGACTTTCCGAACCCGCTCACCAGCGGCATCATAGACGTAGTACGTCGTTTCCGGCGTTCCCTCATTCACCACCTGCCGCGCCGTGGCCTGGAGCTGATCGCGATAATCCCACCGCATCAGGGGTAGATGGGGCATGGTCGTCATATTGCCGTGGGCATCATAGGTATAGGGTTCAGGAATAGAGATACCATTGCCAATTTCGGTGCGGCTGAGGCGATTGCTCCTCTGATGATTGGGTTCAATTAGGCTGGGTTCGTTATAGCTATAGCTGCGATGCCAGTTTCCATTCATCGCGTCATGAATCAGATCGAGAAAATTCCCAACTGAGTCGTAGTCATAATGCTCTGTGTAGGTACGCATCGCCTGCCCGTCATTGGGATGGGGCAAGTTAACTCGAAACTGATCATCCCAGGTGGTGTGGGGTTGACCCACCTGCCCAATGTGTTCGCGGCCTGTTGCCGTAATTAACCGATAAATCGCGTCGTAGGTGTAGTCATTACTGGGGGTAACCACCTCATTATTGAAATAAAGCGTCTGCTGCGCCCGATCGTCAATATGGGTAATATTGCCAACCGGGTCGGAGGTATAGCTCAAGTCCTGTAATTGAGACAGATCGCTCCACCGCAGCGTTTTCAGACGAGTCAACCGAAACGTTAAGGGATCGTAGTGATACTCAGTTCGGGTCTGGTTGCCATACTCAATCAGCACCCGCTGCCCCTTCGCGTCATAGTCAATATTACTGACAAAGGCAGTCACCTCCTCTGCACCCCGCAGTTGAACCGCCATGCGCTCTAACAAATTAGCTTCGTTATAGGTCGGCAAAATGATACTGTTATCCGGCGTTTGCAGCCTCACCGGACGATTCAAGGCATCGTAGGTGGTACGGCTAATAAACCTGTCTGCCTCCAGGCTTGGCGCAAGGGCAGCGTCTAACCTATCAAGGTCAAATCGTTCAGCCGCATCTGTCGGCAACCCAGCATCGATCGCCCTCCATTCCACCCCCTGCTTGTAGTTCTGCGCCAGTCGCCGCAGTATCTCTAGCGGATTGCCCTTAAAGTCAACGGACTCAACCGATACCGCTCCTGCCGGGTCGAGATGTAAATACAGTTGCCCGCGCAGATTCCGTTGCACATTTTCCGGGTGTTGCTCCCCATACACCAAACGTTCCGTCAGCCATTCTTGGGTTGGATTCGCCGGGTCAGCCCCAGTTACAAACGATCGCAGGGGGCGACGGAGTCGATCATATTCTGTGCGGAAGGTGTGCCCTCGGCTATCCCAAGCGCGAATGGGATTACCGGCCACATCGGTTAACATCCAGCGCTCTCCCGCCTCCATGCTGGACTGGTAGATGCGGTTCGCCCCGGCCTCTTCTTCGCTGTCCCCTGGCCCCAGCAGGTTATAGGCATAGTGCATCACAATCCGCCCTTGTCCATCATTGGTCTGTACAAAGGCATCTCTAACCGTGCGGGGATTGCCCTCAACATCCAACTCCACCCGAGTGGGATAGAGTTCTGGCATACCCTCGGCGTCCCAGCCATTGTGAGCCAGCGTCAGAAATGGGCGACCCAGGCTGTCCAAATAAGCCGTGGTGGGTGTATCCGCATGGGCCGATGCCTTGGTGGCAGCCACTTGCTCCAGTTGCCCCAGGGCACCATCCTGCCGCTGAGCATACCAGGTCTGCCAGGAGTCGGGCTGAGTTACAAAATAAGCCCGAACATACCCCCCAATGTCACCATCGGTTCTTGGATCGGACGTAACCGTGTCACTGACATCCCAGGTCACCTGATGCCAGGGGTCAAACACCACCTTTTCATAGGTATGGTTCGGATGCAGCGTCGCCACTACCCGTTCCATCGGGTCATAGAACAGAATCGGGCTGACCCCCACCACCCGAGCAAACTCAAAACGGTGGGTGTCACTGAAAAAGGGCTCATACTGGCGAACTGGCTTTTCCTTGTTGTTGAAAATCGTCCAGCCACTGCCAACCCAACGCGGGTCAGCGATCGGGGCATCAGCATCATCCAGATCCAGCGGTCCTGGCTCCGCCTGCACCTTGACTTGTATTTCCCGTTCAAAGCCATCGGAGTAAGCAAAGCTGTGCTGGATTTTGCTCTGCTCCCCTGGATTCAGATCCGCAGCGTGGGTTTCTCGCGCCAGGGTATAGACCACCACCGGTTCAGGGTGCGCATCATCATCCTTTGTGCGCCGATAGGCAAACAGGTCATACACCAACCGGGTGGTCGCCCGTTGCAAGATCGCGTGGGGATCGCCCAGGGGATGCTCCAGATGGTCAAGCATGACAGACTCGTCGAGATCTGGCTCGAAGTCTGTAAGGGAGTCTCCCAGAGTTTCCTCCGGTTTGCCCATCACCGCCGTGCCCACAACCAACCCGAGGGCATCAAAGGCCACAGCGGCTCGATTACGGTTAGCATCCATCAGCAACCAGGGCTGCAGCACCCGGTAATCATTGCCAGTTGTGGTTAAATTCTCATCTGCATCCCGTTCCCCCACCGTGACCCGATTGTCCAAAGGATCGCGGGTTTCCCACACCAGCAAGTCGTAATCGTCATAGGTGATGAAGGATTCGGCCCCGAAGGGATCGCGGTTGCGGTGGGGCAAGAAGAAATGTTGCTGGGCGTAGGCCAGTTCCTGGGCGGGCGGATGATCGCTGTGGGGGGAGTAGAACAGTCGTCCTGAGGGCATCCACCAGCGATCGTCCCCATCTAGATCCACATAGCCCCCCTGGTCAGCCCCCGGCCCACCCAGTACCTCCGCAGGATTGGGCAGCAGGTTTTCTGAGGGTTGTCCTGGTTGAGAACGCTGAAACACCTGCGCGATTAACCCTGGTGTGAATGCCAGTTGGTAACTCTCCCCTGGCAAGGCCAAAGACTCCAACTGACCCAGGGGCAGTAGGCTGAGGGGATTATTTTGAGCGGCACCAAAATCATTGGGGCGGTAGAGGCTCCGCACCTGTGCGATTGAGCGACGCTGCCGACCGCTGGTTGGTGATTCTTCATAGTTCAGCTCACTGTCAAAGATGGGAATTAGTACCTCTGGATTGTCCGAACCGGGTTGGACAAAATCACTGAACTGGAACCGATCGGCGGCTTCGGTGGGAGAAAACCCCGTCAGTTCATAGGTACGTGTCTCGCAGGGAAGAGGGGTGCGGTAGTGCGCGGCGCTCTCAATGGCGTTGGTAAACCGATGCTCGGCATAGGTCACCCAACGTTGAGTTTGCTGGAGGCGATCGCTGTCCAACGGCAAATCTGGATCAGGCTGGCGGCGTCCGTAGCCAATGGCCACGTCCTTCAGGACATTGCCGTAGTCATCCACCTCCAGCGTCATGGCGTGCTGAATCCGTGGATCGGAGGGATTGCGCTCGTAGTGGTAGGTAATGGTTTCACGGGGATGGGCAAAGAACACCCCATGATGGTGATCGGCGCGGGGTTGCAGAGGCCGGATCGTGAAATCTTGCTCGACGACGGTGTAGGGCGTCTGGGCTCGTTGGATCATCGCGTCAGACGATCCGGGTGGAGCATCGTCCGCATAAACCTCCTGCCGTAGCATCATGCCCTTGAGGGCGCGGCAGGCTTCCCGTTCTTCCTCCAGGGTCAGCCCCGCAGGCAAGGTGGTGTCGGGCAGAAGCAAGGCTTGGAAGTCCTCGTCACTCAACCCCGGTTCACGGTAGTACTCAGCCTCAAATTGCCGCGAGATATGCGCTCGGTCTAGATAAAATCCGGTATGGAACCAGGTTTTAGTGTGTACTGGCGGCACATGGGAGGCCGCATCAATATTGGTTGCAGCCGGGGATACCCCATTCCCTACCAGCGCTGAGAACTCCTCCGTGTCCCACTGCTCCACCATGCCGAAGCCGCGAAACTCCCGTTCCTCACCATCAAAGTGGCCGTGGTGGTAGGCATAGCGGGTGACAAACCGGTTGCGGCTGATGTGGTCGTAGGTCTCCACCCGCTCCACCACATGCACCGGAAACGGTAGACGGGTAATCCAGGGGTTCCCATCACGCTTATCCTGCAGGTAAAACTTGGTCGAGGGGGCGTAATGCACCACCGTTTCAGCCCCCAGATTATTCCGGGTCTTGATCAGCAAGTGGGGCTTTTGCTCACCCATCAAACTCACATAGCGCATCTGCCGCCCGGCATCCCCCAGCAACGGCGATGACCAGACCAGACATGCCGTACCATTGCCCAGCAGATCGGTAGGGACAATGCTGACTACGTTGTCAATGTCAGGAAAAACCTGTAAAGGCTCTGCCGCGCTCCAGCTATTGCCCGACTGGTTGAAATAAAGCCGCACCCCATCCCGGTGCAAGTAGATGATATCCGTCGTGCCGGTGCCATCAATGTCGGCCAGACGCAGGCGCTGTTGGTCGAACTGGTCAGGATTGTCGAAATAGGGGGCGTTGTCCATCGTTACCTTTGCCCCAAACCGACCATAGCCCAGATTGGGCCAGTAGCAGACCTCCCCATTGCGAATCCGCACCAGGTCAGTCAGACCATCGCCGCTTAGGTCAGCCAGGTAAATTGACTGGATGCCATCGGCAAACACCAACCGAGGCCCCTGTTCCTCATCCAGGGCCTGGGCGACTCGTTGAGCGGCCCCAAACCCCGCCTCCGCCAGGGCAGGATGCCACACCAAGGTATCCTGCTCCGTAATCAAGACATCGGCATGGCCATCCCCATCCAGATCCACCAACTTTAGATTGGGATCGCTCATGTCGCGGTTCAGTCGTGAGATAAAGGGGCGAAACGGTTGCCATCCCTCCTGCCCATCGTGTTCGTATAGCCCCGGCATCGGGCCATCCATCACCACCAGATCGGGCTGCCCATCCCCCGCCAAGTCCATAAACTGCGCCCCACCGGCCAGGGCGAGGTTGGGTTTGAGGGCAACGAGTTCCAGCGGCGCGAACTTCGCCTCGGTTCGCACCGTGCCGTTCTCCCTTCTCTCGTTGATCGGACTGAGGTTGCGTTTGTAGAACCAGCCCCCTGCCTGCTCCGTGAGAATGCCAGGAATGCCCTCTCCATGCAGATCCGTCCATTGATAGATCGCGCCATCCAGTCCAACCGGCGAATTCTCCACACTGACTGGGTCAACCTCCTCAACCACATCTTGCACAACGGGTTGACTGTACTCAAACTCCACCGGCGGCAAACTACGCTTCCCATAGCCGTCGCCCTGCCGCTTGTAGCCCGACTGACTGACCGCAAGCAGCAGCGAGTAAATGGGAATACGCCCATCGTCCGGGTTTTGCTCGTAGGCATAGGTAAAATCGGTCGATCGCACCAACCCCTCATAACCCACAGTGCCATCTGGGGTGCCATCCGGCAGGTCCGGAATGTGATGAAACATCAGCACCCGCTGGCAAAGGCGAGTGGTGCGCACCTCAAACCCTGATCGGTAGGTGGAAAATGGATCTTCACGATAGTCCCAATCCCCTGAATCGCCCGGAGTTGGCGCGTCGGCAGCATGCTCGCCATAGTCAAACACCACCTCAAACATCCAGTCCCCAGTG
>PXBW01000139.1 GCA_003566775.1 candidate division WS1 bacterium | reverse complement strand
GATAATCTGCGACCTGCGCGCTAACCCACCACCGGCTTGAACACGGATCTCGCCTCACTTCGCCCTACCAAACGGCCGAAAACCCCCGGCCCGCGGTGCTGAACGTCTCGACGGCGAGAATCGCGCTATGAACCCTCCCGAAATCGCTCCGAGCCGGGCACAATCACGCCCCCACTCGCCGAAACTGTCTATCTCAACCGCGTTCCGAGAGATGCGGACCTCAAACCCCTCCAGAGCCCCGCTCAAACGCCCCACCGTGAGGGGACATGAATTATTCGGGCTAAGAATAGCGTGGAGGGCTCATGTAAGTGCTACGCAACGATCCGGGGAACTGGCTGATTACCGGACAGAGAGGAGAGACATGAGGTGCGGGCCCGATTTGAACTATCTGAAGAGCGAACTGACCGACTCTCCGGTGTGAATCGCGTAGATCGCGCTGCCGAAAAGCTCAGCGACGGAGACCTGGGAGATATCCGCCTGTTCGGCACCCTCAGGAAGCGGCAAAGAATCAGTCACAACGATGCCCTTGAAAGGTCTCTGCGAGAGGTGGTCGAGCGCCGGACCCACGAGGACACCGTGAGCCGCACCGGCGTAAACCGCGCGCACACCGTGATGCTCCTGCAGGTAACGGCTGAGTTTCAGCATGGAGGCGCCGGTAGCGATCTCGTCATCGAAAATCAGAACATTCTTCTCATCGACATCGCCGACAACGCTGTGTATCGTAACATCAAGATCCGATGACCTGCGTTTGTCTCCGACAGCCAGAGGCAGACCGAGGCGTTTGGCGTATGCACCGGCGCGGCGCGCACTTCCCGCGTCGGGCGCGGCGACGACGAAGTCGGACAGGTCCCAGCCATCGAAGTGGTCGCAGATGAGGGGAATAGCGGAGAGTTGATCTACGGGGATGTCGAAGAATCCCTGAGTCTGCTCCGAATGCAGCGTGAGGGTGAGCACTCGGTCTGCACCCGCGCACTGCAGCATGTTTGCGACAAGCTTTGCGGTGATCGAGACTCGCGGCATGTCCTTCTTGTCGGACCGTACATAGAAATAGTAGGGAATCACTGCGGTCACCCGCCGCGCCGAGGCGTGTTTGAGCGCATCAAGCATCATGCACAACTCGAAGAGATGCTCGTTGACGGGAGGTCGAGCGGTTTGGAGGACGAACACATCCTTCTCACGAACGTTCTCCCGAATCTGCACAAACAGATTGTCGTTTGCAAAGCGCTGAATATGACATTCACCGAGGGGTATCTCGAGGAATTCGCAGATGCGGCGGGCAAGCTCTGGATGTGAGCTGCCGCTGAATATCATCAGTCTATCATTGAGATCGTCCATTCATTCCTCCCGGTCCGCGCCTTTGTCGGTTGTGAGATGGCCACCGAACCGGTAGAGTCATTCGCTATTCAACGGAAGTAAACCTCCTACTGCGGCCCGGGCCGAATGGGGGCTTCGATGAGTCTGATCTTTTTGGCCGACGACTTTCCGCCTGAAGTGGGCGGCATTCAAACTTACGTCAGCGAACTGGCGCAGGCGCTCTCGGAACACGGGGAGGAGGTTGCGGTGATCTCCGGCCGCCAGGAGGGCGACCGGGAGTTCGACGGGCGGCTTCCGTTCATGACCGTGCGGGTTCCCACTGCCGGCAATCAGGTGACCGCGGCGATGAACCTCGCGGACGGCGCGCGTCATGCTGCAGGACAGTTACGGACACCGCCGAGATGTGTCATCGCAACCAAGTGGGCGCCCGAGGGACCGGCTGCCATACTCACTCGGGGTAAGCTTTCGTGTCCGCTCGTGCTGCTGGGACACGGTGGGGAGTTCAGCCATGCCGGGGGCAGTCTGCTGAAGTGGCTGGTGCAACGCGTCGTTCTCAGGCGGATGTCGCTTTGTCTGGCAAACAGCCAGTTCACCGCAGACCTCTTCCGACGTGCGGGGGTCGCGCCTGAACGCGTCGAAGTAATCGGCGGTGGTGTCAGGCCGGAGCGGTTCGAGGCTGCGCACGAGGCCGCCTCACAGATTCAAGACGAGTTTGAGATCGGAAACCGACGGGTGCTGCTGACCGTGGCCCGACTCGTTGAGCGCAAGAGTCACGAGACCGTACTGGCGGCCCTACCCGACGTCCTCGAAAGACACCCGGATGTCCTCTACGTTATCATCGGCGAAGGCCCCACCGGAGAGAGGCTGCAACGCCAGGTGTGTCGGCGGGGCCTCGAGCAGAGTGTAATGATGGCCGGGGAGGTCGATCGTAAGCTTCTTCCGGGTTTCTACGCCACCGCCGACATCTTCGTCATGCCGAGCCGCCCGGTTCGAGGCGCGCTTCCCGAGGGCCTTGGGCTCGTCTTCTTCGAGGCGGCCGCTGTCGGCACTCCGAGCATCGCCACGGAGTTCGGGGGCATCGCAGATGCCATCACAGACGGCGAGACCGGACTGCTGGTACAGCCGGGAGATTACCAGGCACTCGCTGCGGCGATCAACCGACTGCTGTCCAACGATATGCTGAGACAGCGAATTGGTGATGCGGCACGAGAACGTACGCTTGAGGCCTTCACCTGGGAGCATGTGGCGGGGCGCTTTGTCGACGCGCTATCAGCAGTTGAGCATGAGGAGACGGGAGATGCATGACCCGCACAATCGCCTATGTGGATCATGCGGACCAGGTGGGTGGGGCAGAGAAGAGCCTCTGCGAGCTTGTCGCCCATCTCGATCGAAAACGCTGGGAGCCGGTGATCGTGCATCACCCCGACGCGAGATGGCTGAGGTACGCAAAGGAGGCCGGGGTTCAGTTGCGGGCCGACCTTCCCCCCAGCAAGCTCTACGCAACCCGCAGAGGGGACCTCGGCGTTGGCGTGCTCGCCTCGTTGAAGCGGCTGTTCAGGGCAGCGCCGGTGGTGCGAGGCATTGCGCGGGCAATCAGATCGATTGCTCCGACGCTTGTCCACACCAACTCGACCAAGATGCACCTGATGGCGGGCGGGGCTGCTCGGATACAGGGGGTGCCCGTCATCTGGCACATGCGCGATCTGCTGACGGAGCCGGACGCACATCGCTGGCTGCGCAGGGCCGTCGATCGGGTGTGCCCGGAGGTTATCGCTATATCACATGCGGTGGCGACACAGTTCGAGGGGATGCCATGCCGCGTCCACGTGATCCCCAACGGCGTCCCGCTGGATCGCTTCAGACCCGGCAATCCACCCGAGGGCCTGCGCGAGGAGCTTGAGCTGCCGCCGGGCAGCCCCGTTGCATGCATTGTCGGACGGCTCACCCCCTGGAAAGGCCACCGAACGCTGCTGCGCGCCTGGCGGCGCGTATTGCGGGAGATTCCGGAGGCGCACCTTCTGATTATCGGCGAGGTCGCTTTCTGGGATGGCGGTTACGAGGACGAGCTCAGATCACTGGCTCAGATGCTTGAGATCGGCGACAGTGTGAGGTGGACGCGGTTCCGCGAGGATGTGCCGGATCTGCTGCGGCTGTCAGATCTGCTCGTATTGGCGTCGGAGGGCGAACCCTTCGGTCGCGTGTTGATCGAGGCTATGGCGACGGGCCTGCCAATAGTAGGAACGGCCTCGGGAGGTGTGCCGGAGATAGTGATCGACGGAGAGACGGGGCTACTCGTCCCGACCAAAGCGCCAGACGTGATGGCCGATGCGCTGGTCGAATTGCTCTCGGCACCACCACGCGCGCGAGAGATGGGCGCGGCGGGCCGGCTGCGGGCGTGTGAGCACTTCGATATCAGGCGCGTGACGCGTGAGGTCGAGGAGGTCTACCAGTCGATCCTCGGCGCATAGGTGGCTTCCATCGACCGCTCGGGCGCCTTCGTGCCTCCGAGAGAGCGTCAATACCTCCGTCGACACGCAATCTCGCGATCCCACGAGGAAAATCGTCATCAATGTCGAATCGCAGTAGTGAGTTCCCCCAGCGTGGGATCGACCAACATGTCGCACACAGGAGGAAGAGAAGGATGCCTGAGTTCGCAGATCCATTCAATGGAAATACCCCCGACCGGAAGCTTACTCTCAGCGAGCTGGTCCGCGCGATCCGCCTCAACCTCGCCGCCGAGCAGGAGGCGATCCATCTCTACCAGGCGCACGCCGACGCGACGGATAACGAGCTGGCGAAGGCGGTACTGCTTGACATCGCGGACGAAGAGCGCGAGCACGTGGGTGAGTTCCAGCGCCTGCTCAGCATTATCCTCGAGGATGAGGACGAACTGCTGGCTGAGGGCGCCGAAGAGGTCGATGAGATGGCTGAGGAGCTCGGCTTCGATCTCGGTGAGCGGTAAGGTACAATGCGTGCGGTGATGGCCCGTCAGCTTATTGGATCTCAGGTCGGTCGTCGCCGCGCGTAAAAACGCATTCGCGATAGCAATAATGCCCCCGGTCCCGGAGCCTGGTGATAATCCAACTGGTGATAATCCAACCGGGGCGGGGGGCATCGCTTCTACGTGAGTGCTAGTGACGCACAAACGTGAGTCTCTCGCCGATTGTCTCTATCGCTTGCCCTTTTCTTTTCTGGCAGTCCGTCGGCTTACCTGCGGCGCAGGAACGCAGGGATGTCGATATCATCTTCATCGTAGGTCGGAAGATCCTCTTCTTCGAATGCATCGGCGGTCGCGGGTCTTTCCTCACGTTCGCGCTCTCGCTCAGGGCGGTCCGCCCGCTCAGGACGACGTTGCCTTTCGGGTTCCTCATCCTCACCGACGCGTACTTCGCGCTTGATCTCCTGCGCGCGCTCCCGAGAGCGATAGTCGGGGTCGAAGCCCGTCGCCAGCACGGTGACGCGTAGCTGACCTTCGAGCTTCTCGTCGATGACCGCACCCAGCGTCAGATCGGTGCCGTCGTCACCCTGTGCGGCTTCCTGCACGATGTTGGAGGCTGAGTGCACCTCAGTAAGCGTCATATCGGAGCCGCCGGTGATATTCAGCAATACCGCCCGTGCACCTTCGATACCTGTTTCGAGCAGCGGACTTGAGATCGCCTGTTCTGCGGCCTGCTGCGCGCGTCCCTCGCCGGAAGCCTCGCCTATGCCCATCATCGCGGTTCCGGCGCCCTTCATGACTGCGCGTACATCGTTGAAATCGAGGTTCACAAGGCCGGGCACCACGATGACCTCGGAGATGCCCTGCACACCCTGCTGGAGTATCTGATCCGCCAGCGCGAAAGCATCCTGCAGGCTGAGTTCTTTCTCTGTGAGCGTGAGGAGGCGATCGTTAGGGATGACGATCAGCGTGTCCACTACCTCCTTTAGCTTTGCGATGCCATCGTCGGCAAGCTGCGCGCGCCTGCTACCCTCCACGCTGAACGGGCGGGTGACCACTGCTACGGTCAGTGCGCCCAGTTCGCGCGAGATCTCCGCAATCACCGGACTCGCTCCGGTGCCGGTACCTCCACCCATCCCTGCGGTGAGGAAGATCATGTCGGCGTTATCGAGCGCCATCAGGATCTCCTGCCTGCTCTCCTCCGCGGCCTGTCGTCCGAGCTCGGGATCACCGCCGGTGCCGAGCCCCCGCGTGAGCTGCTCTCCGATCTGCAGCTTCTTGTCCGCGGCGGAGAGGTCCAGCACCTGTTTGTCGGTGTTGACCGTGAGGTACTCGACCCCCATCAGCCCTGCCTCTATCATACGGTCAGCGGCGTTAGATCCGCCTCCGCCGACCCCTATGACGCGGATCTTGGCATACTCCTCCACGCCCGGCCTCAGCATGCTGGACGCTCCCTCCCTGGGGAACTTTTCACCTGAATCCATGACTACCTCCGAAACTCGGTCGATTATATTCGTCAGTCACACGCGGTGTCAAGCATGCTACTCCCGCTATGATGCGGATTCCTCGTCATTCTCTTCATTGTCCCCGCGTCCCTCAGGACGGGTTGCCACTACCACCCGCGCGGGACGAAGACACCGATCGTGGAGGCAGTATCCGGGCGTGTCAACCTCAACAATCGTGCCCTCCGGCACCTCGTCAGTCTCAACTCGGGCCACCGCGTCATGCACCGCAGGATCGAACGGTTCGCCCTCACAGTCGAGAACCCCGACTCCCAACTCGTCAAGTACGCGGAAGAACTCATCCACCGTCATCCTTACGCCGGTGGCGAAGTCCTCAGTGCCCGCGTCCGCCTCATGCTCCAGTATACGCCGAAGATTGTCCATTACGGGCAAAATGCGTGAGAGCACCGGCTGTCCCGCGTAGCGAGCCTTCTCTCGCTGCTCACGGGTGGTGCGCTTGCGATAGTTCTGAAGCTCCGCGATCGCCCGCAGGCGTTTGTCACGCTCCTCCTCAAGCTCCTGCTGAAGTCGCCTGATCTCTGCTTGAAGCTCAGCGATGGGCGCGTCTTCCTCGGCGTTCTCTGCCGTCTGTACTTCAGAGCCTTCTTCAAACTGTTCGTCGTCCCCGTTGTCCCTGGGGGGCTCTTCGGTCTCCGCTGGCTCAGGTCCTTCCTCGGCGTCCGTTATCTCTATCTTTCTCTTTCCCTTGGGCATGACAGAGAGAAGTCCTCTTTTCCATAATAGCACCGATGTGGGCCCAACTCCTGCCCTGCACATCGGTCACATCTGGCGTAATCGGGATCTACACTTCACTTTCACGGCTCAGCGCCTGCGTCAGAGTGCGCGCGATGGTCGTCACCATCTCCATCGCGAGTTCATAGTGCATCCTCATAGGGCCGAGCACACCGACGCTGCCTCCGCGTCGCCTGTCGACTGAATACGCCGATGCTACCACGCTACAGTCGCTCAATTCCTCGACACCGTGCTCTCCACCGATGCAGGCACGCGCATGGTGCTCGCGGCCGACCGTGCCCAGCGTCCTTCGCAGCAGAGGCGAGTGTGTCAGGGTCCCGATAACGCGGCGAAGGCTTTCCGGTTGCTCGAATTCCGGCTGGTCGAGCACGTAAGTAGTGCCTTCGACGTAGACGCGGCCGGTGCCTGCCTCATCGAGTGCCTCGCCAACACCTGAGAGTAGATCCCCCTCTACTGCGTCAAATCGGTCGGGATCTACGTCGGTACCGACCGATTTCCCACGCAGAGTTTCCCGCAGGTAGTTCTCCACCTCGGCCACCTGATCGGCGCGGATCGAGCCGTCTATCTCTATGAGGGCTTCCTCGTTGTTGCCACGATCGTCAAGGTATGATAGCAGCACATTGCTTGCGCTGATCGGCGTAAGCGAAATATCTATCAGCCGTGGCCCGCCCCGGCGCGAGGCGACGACGACCGCCGGATACCTCGTAGCGCGGGAGAGGATTGCCGTGCTAAGACGCAACGCCGCCTCTCGCTGTCCTCCGACGCGTCGCAACTCGCCCTGAATCCATGCGATATCGCGATCCAGACGTCCTCCGAGAGGCTGCAATCCGTTGACATAGAGCCGATATGCCGGGCCGAGAGGCACCCGTCCCGCTGACGTATGCGGCTGAGCGAGATAGCCCTTTTGCTCCAGCAGGGCCATCTCGTTACGGATCGTTGCCGAACTGCAGTCAAAACCTCTGTTGGATCGCAACGCCTCAGATCCGACGGGCTGTGCCGTGTCGATATACTCCGCCACCACGGCGGTTGCGATCTCTGCCTGTCTTCGGGTGAGATCCCCCACCGTGCCCAACTCCTCCTTACACCGGCATGGCAGGAGCGCCTGATTGTGTTGCAGGAAATCTACGTCTCTCTGAAGGTTATCAGCACACCCCATCCCTGTCAAGTTTTCGTCGGACGGCTCAGAACAGGGATCTATTGCGATTGCGGCAATGCGCTGAAATGAACAGCGAGAAGTGGCTCCCTGTAACGTGTTACGAAGATGTCTGCTCGCGACACCCGGCGCTGTTGAGTTCCGCCTGCGGTCCGGTGTCGGGATACTCGCGGGAACGAGAGAAGAGATTATGGGAGCGGGCCGTCGGGGGGCAACGCCGACCCGCTCCCGGACACCGCCGACCGAAACACTGTCAGGATCATTATCGGCCGACGATTCGGACGACGAAGTGGGAGGGTGACCTTCGTCGCCGCGTGCCGTCGCAATCGCACGACTGCTTCCTGCGGCGGCGCTTTTCGACAGCCTCTCGCCCAGACCATCGTTGCGTCTATCGGTTCCTTCCACCTCCATGCTCCGCGGAGGAACCTGATCCCGAGACAACGCCGAGGCAGCTATCCTGCTCGTCAGCCCTGCGCCAGTCCGACCCTCGGCTTTATTGCTCCCGCCCGGGTCCGGCGGGTAGATCGCGGATGAACGAGGGGAGTCACCCATCCAGCAATTCTCAGTTTCGCATATCGGCGGCAAACAGTCTATCCGGGATATGCTGGATATCTGTCTTCGAATACTCCCAGATCATCCCGGTGACTTTCCTCATCGGGCGTCGCCTGACGCATCCAGGGCTCCGGTGGAGGTCATCGTCTTTCGCTCGAGCCGTTCGTGCTTTCTACGGCGGTTCCGCAGCCGACACAGCCGGATGACGCATGCGGATCGACAGTATCCTCCGTGGCGCCGCACGTCCAATCTATCTGTACACGCGGCGCCAGGGTAACGGTCGCTCGCAAGAGAATACAGTCCTTCTCCTCCAGCGTCTCCGGTACCGGGCATGTGCTGCAGTCTCTGTCTGTTGCAATCGCGATGGCATCAACTGCGCGGCAGACAAAAAAGCCCGCCAGTTCAACCCGATAGCGGCACGAGCAGCGCACGGATTTCTCCTCCAGACGAATATCGGGGCGTCCAGGGGGGTAATTCCGGGACGTCGAATCGGGCTGGACCGCACTCATCAGTCTAACTCCCTCCGGTTATCCTCTTGCGGGAGTGAATTATGCCTCGTGACACTACTAACGTCTATCCGGGGATCCATTGATATTGATCTGCGCACGACCTTAGATCCGGAGAGCGGCCCTTACAACGGTCTCGATCAGCTTACGCAATGGATCACTGTTACGTCGACCCGGACCGTAGGGCTCAGATGACGAAACGCAGAATTGACGCGGTACCGGCACGAGGGAAAGCCTCCCGGTCTCGCGGTCAGCAGCCTCGCGGACATATCTCGGCGGATCTCGCGTTTGATCGGCGGAAGTGCTGTTCTCACTCTCCTTGCTGAGCATCCTCTGCCAGCGCTAATCTTGCATCTACAGTTCCCCGTCGCACCGGCGCGGTCGTCCATCCGAATGCGAGATAAGATCCTCCGGATACCACCCGAGACTACTTTGCGCGGCGTCCACGCGGTGCTCTTGCTGTCGCTCACGCCTGCTGCAGATAGGATTACCGTGTTACTTAATTCCTGCCAGTAACGACGCGACCGACACTCAGTCGGTCGCGTCCATGCTGCTCATCTCAAGTGTGCGACTTCGTCACATCATCTCGGAGCGGTGGTGCGACGACCTCCGACCAGATGCGAAATCAGGCCGATGATGAACAGCACCACGAATATCCAGAAGAGGATCTGCGCGATGCTAGCCGCAGCGCCCGCGATGCCGCCGAATCCGAAGACTGCGGCTACCACGGCGATCACCAGGAAGATCAATGCCCATCGAAGCACTTGGAATCACTCCTTGTTCCGAACTCTGGTTGGTGCATCCATGATTGCATTTCCGCTGATTGCGGTCTATCGGCAAATCTACCGAGATTTGCGAAGGATTACACACTACGTCCGCAGTTTCGCATCTCACTGCGGACGGGCGAGCGCAAATGAGGCGCCGAATCAACCGCCTGCGGTCCGGTAGGCCGTAAGGTGGTCGCCTCAGGGGGCAATTCCTGACGGTTCGCGAATGCTTTTGACGAGAGGAGGACGGCGTTATGGCGCATTTCCTTGCCGGGACCTCAGGGTATCAGTACGATCACTGGCTGGGCACTTTCTACCCGGAAGATCTGGAACAGGAGGCGTGGTTCGATTACTACGCCGAGCACTTCGAGACAGTGGAGATCAACAACACCTTCTATGGTC
>PXBW01000220.1 GCA_003566775.1 candidate division WS1 bacterium | reverse complement strand
GTGCATACCGGAGACTCGATCACCGTCGCCCCGACACAGACTCTAAGTCAGCCCGAGTATCAGCTTCTGCGCGACATGTCGCTGCGATGCATCCGCGAGGTCGGAGTGGACACCGGCGGCAGCAATATTCAGTTCGCGATCAACCCCGAAAACGGGGAAGTCGTTCTGATCGAGATGAACCCTCGGGTGAGCCGCTCCTCCGCGCTCGCGTCGAAGGCCACCGGCTTTCCGATCGCGAAGATCGCGGCGAAGCTGGCCGTAGGTTACACACTCGACGAGCTTCCCAACGACATCACCGAGAAGACGCCTGCATGCTTCGAGCCGACTATCGACTACGTGGTGACCAAGATCCCGCGCTGGACCTTCGAGAAGTTCCCCGGTGCCGAAGAGCGACTCACCACGCACATGAAGTCGGTCGGCGAGGCGATGGCTATCGGACGCACCTTTAAGGAGAGCCTGCAGAAGGCGATTCGGTCGCTCGAAATCGGACGCTTCGGACTCGGCGGAGACGGCGCAGGCGGTCGCTACGAAGACATGTCGCTCGAACGCCTCCTCGAGATGATTGAGAAGCCGCATCCAGATAGACTCTTCGAACTGCGCGACGCGCTTCGGCGCGGTGCCTCCGTCGAGCAGCTTCACGAGCGTACGAGGATCGACCCCTGGTTCCTGCGCAATCTCGCTGAGATCGTCGAGATGCAGGACGAGATTGCGCGCTGGCGGCCGGGTGAGGGCGCCGGGCCCGCAGCGGATGAGACTCCCGACATTGCCGGGATGAGCCGCGATGAGATGCTTCATTACAAGCGCGCAGGCTTCTCTGATCGGCAGATCGCCACTCTCGCCCGGGTCACCGAGCATGACGTGCATGACCTGCGCCGCACACACGGAGTCCAGCCCGTAGTCAAGCTCGTGGACACCTGTGCAGCGGAGTTCGAGGCCACCACTCCGTACTTCTATCTGACCTATGAGGACGAGGACGAGCATCGCACCGGCGACCGGCCCAACATCATCATTCTTGGCGGCGGCCCAAACCGCATCGGACAGGGTATCGAGTTCGACTATTGCTGCGTACACGCCGCCTTCGCCCTGCGCGAACAGGGCTACGACGCAGTCATCATCAACACCAACCCGGAGACCGTATCGACGGACTATGACACCTCCGACCGCCTCTTCTTCGAGCCGCTGACGCTCGAGGACGTGCTCAATATCTGCGAGAAGGAGCAGCCGCACGGCGTCATCGTGCAGTTCGGGGGGCAGACGCCGCTGAACCTTGCCGAGGGGCTGGCCGAGCACGGCGTGCCGATCATAGGTACCACCCCCGCCGACATCGCGCGGGCCGAGGACCGTGAGTTCTTCAAGCAGGCGCTGCAACGCCTCGACCTGCAGATGGCGCCCGCCACCTCGGCGACATCAGTCGAGGAGGCCGTCGAGGCCGCCCGCGAGATCGGCTATCCGGTGGTCGTCCGGCCCAGCTTCGTGCTGGGAGGGCGCGCCATGCAGATCTGCTACGACGAGGAGCAGCTTCTCACCTACATGAGCCTCGCCGTGGAGGCCTCGCCCGAGCACCCGGTACTGATAGATCGGTTCCTCGAGGACGCTCTGGAGATAGACGTCGATGCAGTCTCTGACGGAGAGCGCTGTGTGATCGGTGGCGTTCTCGAGCACATCGAGGAGGCCGGGGTGCACTCCGGTGACTCCGCCTGCGTGCTGCCTCCTTTCAGCCTCTCCGAGGATGAGGTCGAGAGCCTGATGGAGCAGACCCGCGCGCTCGCCGCCGAGTTGAACGTGGTCGGGCTGCTCAACATCCAGTACGCGATCCGCAACGAGCAGGTTTACGTGCTGGAGGCTAACCCCCGGGCGTCGCGAACGATCCCCTACGTATCAAAGGCTATCGGTGTGCCGCTGGCAAAAGTGGCCGCGCGTGTAATGGCCGGCGAGACGCTACGCGAGATCGGTTTCACAGAAGAGGTGGAGGTTGGCCACTTCGCAGTGAAGTACCCGGTGTTCCCCTTCAGCCGCTTTCACGGCGTGGACACGATACTCGGCCCGGAGATGAAGAGCACCGGTGAGGTCATGGGCATCGATCAGAACTTCGGCGCCGCCTTTGCCAAGGCATCGATCGCGGCCGATCAGAGCCTGCCCACCCGGGGGACCGTCTTCATCTCAGTACGCAATCGCGACAAGCGAGACGCTATCTTTATCGCCAAGCACCTCGAGACCCTCGGCTTTGAGATCGTTGCCACCGAGGGAACCGCCCGTGCCCTGCGGCGCAGTGGCATTAGAGCCGAGGTCGTCTACCGCCTCGGTGACATGCGAGGGCCCAATGCGATCGATCTGATCGAGAATCTGCGCCTGGATCTGATCATCAACACCCCATCCGGGCCCAAGCCACGTGATGACGAGCGGCGGAT
Source organism: candidate division WS1 bacterium (assembly GCA_003566775.1). Lineage (GTDB taxonomy): Bacteria > Armatimonadota > Zipacnadia > Zipacnadales > UBA5352 > UBA5352. The sequence goes on along the minus strand of PXBW01000220.1, from coordinate 7,504 downwards.
CCGCGCAGCGGCGGCGCGGCACCGCGTGCCGTGTATCACCACCATCGCGGGCGCCTCCGTGGCGGTGCTTGCAGTCGAGGCGCTGCAGCGTGGGGAGCTTGACCTTCGCTCGCTACAGGAATACAACGCCGACCTGGACCAGCGCAAGATTCCCGGAACCTGAGGGGGATCTCGGGCGTCCCTGGTGCTGCGAAAGAGCGGGTTGCCGCAGCCCGCGCGATGCCACTCTATGCAAGCCCCATCATCCCGAAGAGCGTAACAAGCAGACCACCGATGGTGACCAGCAGGCCGAAGGCGAAGCTGAGCCCCCGGTTGTGACTGGTGTGCGTGTTGCCGTCGGGCAGATGTACCTTCCATATTTCGAGGTAGGGTACAGGAGCGCGCCGGTACCAGCCTTCCGCTGTCACCTTCTGGCCTATGAAGCTCTCGGCTCTGAAGAGGCCGAAGAGGAACTCGAGCATCCGCAGCGGCTGGCGGTACTGTAACAGAATGAAGCCGCTGTCGTCCTGCAGCACGAGATCCTCGCCCCAGTAGAGACCCGGAATGCCGCGACCGATAATCTTTCCTTCCAGCCGCACCGGCATCGGGCGGACCGCGGAGACCCTCACCTCGCCCACGAGATCGCGTACCCGGCCTGCATCGAAGCGCCCGCGTGGATGGACTACGGCCAGGCGAGCCAGTAGCCCCGCTCCGAGCCCCAGTGCCACGATTCCCGCGCCTGTGACAGGCATACCCGCCGCGAATCCGAGAGGAATAGCCACGGCTATTCCCGCCAGCAGCCCAATAGCAGGCAAGACCTTCACGATGAGGTCCACCGTAAAGTCTCCCCAGTAACTGCGCTCTGGCCGATCCGGGATGTTATACGCCCGCTCCTGTCCCATTCGCTCGGCCGTGTGCCCGAGCGCCCTTATCCGCTTTGCCGGAAGCGGGTGCGTTGAACTTAGTTCCAGCAGACCCGCCCAGGGGTTCCAGAGGTCCCACTTCATCGCATCTGATGCGCCCTCTGCTGCGGCTTCATCACCGGTGAGGCCGTACGCCCCCGCGGTTGCCACCGCCATCGACTTGCCGTAGGTCGCATCAAAGATGCCGAACGGCTTCATCCCCGCGCTGGCAGCCACAGGCTCCTGCTCCTTCTCGGCCGGAGGGCGCGACCGCGCGAGTCCGTAGGCGATCTTCACGAGCCCCGTTGCAAGTGCGTTAGGGTCATGCGTGGTCCGGGCCGCGAAGTCATCCGCATAATACTCACGCACCCGCGAGAGGAAGAGAACTATGTACTGCGAGATGAAATACGCAACAAGAGCGCCAAGTGCCACTATCAGCATCGCTCCACCGCCGTCTCTGCGTCTTCCGCGGCCGGAGTAGATGCCGAAGCGGTAGATGTAGAACAGGATCAGCGGGACCGTACCCGCAACAGTCATCACCACGAAGTCCCAGTTGACTACGTGGCCGAGTTCGTGTGCCACGACCGCGCGCCGCTGGGCGGTGTCACAGACCTCCAGCAGCCCCGAGGTCACTACGATGCGCGCGTTTCCTGGATAGTGCCCGAAGGTAAACGCGTTGGGATTGCCGTCGCGGATCACACCGAAGCGAGGCTCCTTGAATCCACGTTCCTGGCAGACAGAGCGGATCAATGAAGCGATATCCTGATCTACATCCTCGGGAGAGACCCAGTCGATCTTGTGAATCCACTCGATCACAAACGGGCTTATGCCGAACTGGACCATTCCAAGTATCAGCGCCGCACCGATCGCGAGCACCAGCGGTGCTTCGAGCAAGACCAGTACCACCGTCATCACTACGAAAAGCAGCCCGAAGAGCAGAGCCAGCGTGAGAAAAGAGTGAAACGCGAGTTTTGTCATCCGAGATGCCTCCTGCGACAGTTATGCATGTTTGTGCCTTCTCTAACGGATTCTAACCCGTGGTTCTATCCTGTCAATGACGGCGGGGTACCGGGCTCACCCGCGCCACCGTCAGTGGCTTTTTCCGTCAATGCTCCTCTAACCGCTGCTCCTCGCCGGTCGCCGCGGATCGGTACGCCGCCTCCGCGATCGAAAGCACGTAGAGCGCATCCTCGGCGGTCACCACCGGGTCACGCTGCTCCATGGCCGCCTGAACCACGTTCTCGAGCAGCGGGAGTGCATACCCCCCCGGCGAGGTCCTCTCAAGTCTCATCTCTCGCTTCTCGGTCCCGGCTCCCTCGGCACAGCTATCAAGACGCAGGGTGATCTGTCCGTGCGGAAAATACGAGAGCGCCCCCATCGAACCCTCGAATGCGGTCATCAGCTGATAGTCGTCGTAACCATCAAACGGATTCAACACGAAGCCGCAGCGGATGGTCCCGATCGCCCCGCCCTCCAGCCGCACCACCAGACAGGCAACATCTTCGACGCTGATTCGTGGGTCACAGGTTCGCGTCATCGACTGAATCGCGATGATCTTCTCCCCGGTGACGAATCTCAGCATATCGATCCAGTGACAGCCCAGCCAGTAGAGGATGCCGCCTCCGGCCGATTCACGATCGAAGAGCCAGTGCCCGGCATTGCGAAGCTCCGCCTGCGACGTGATCCAGTTCGCCTGAAACGACCAAAGCTCGCCGATTGTGCCGCCCGCGAGCAGATGCCTGATCTCGCGCGTCTCAGGGAAGGTTCGCCGCACATAGCATGGAACGAACTGACCATCGCTATTGCGGCAGGCCTCTACGATCTGTTTCATCTCGGCAGCGGTACGGGCCCCCGGTTTCTCGCCGTAGACGTATTTCCCGGCGCTTACTCCGTCAAGCGCCAGTTGACCCGAGGCGCGATTGCTCGTCAGGAGCAGGAGCACCGGAACGCTATCGTCTGCCACTACTGCGTTCCAGTCCTCAACGAACTCGGCCTTCTCGATCTCGCGCGCGAGCGACCATGCCTGCTCCGTGCCCGCCACGAGTGCGCGATCGATCAGCGCAGATGCCGCAAGATCGGCTCCGTGCCCTCCCGCATGGGGATTGTCCTCCACGTACACACCCAGCGTGATGCCCATATTCCGACCTCCCACGCCTCGGATAAACCGCGAATACGCCTTTCCTTGCGGCGCCCTGTAGTTCCTGCGCGCAGCGGAGAGGTGTATGGTCCGCAGGCTAATCATCTACATGGAGAAAGCCCGCCGGATTCGTATGAACCCGGCGGGCTGATGTATAAGGTCTGTCAAGGCATCTGTCAGCCTTCCAGCAGGCCCTTTGCGCGGTCCGCGATGTGCTCGCCGGTCACGCCGAAGACCTTCACAAGCTCCCACGGCTGCCCGGACTCGCCGAAGCGGTCCTGTACCCCTACCATCGAGAGCTTGATTGGGATGGGCAGGTTGGCCTCGCCGATCACACCGGCGACCTGGTTGCCCATGCCGCCGACCTGGTGCTCCTCGGCGGTGACTACCACCCCCGTATCGGACGCCGCCGCGGCGATCGCTTCGCGGTCGAGTGGCTTGACCGTATGCAGGTTCACCACGCGAGTCTCGAGGCCCATCTCCTCCTTGAGGATCACTGCAGCGCGCATCGCCTCAGGCACCATCGGGCCGCAGGCGATGATCGCAAGGTCCTCGTCCTCGGAGGCGTAGTCGGGGGCCAGCACCGTCTCGAAGGCGTCCACGAAGCGCTCGGCCATGCCACGATAACGGATCACGTTGGCCACGCCCGGCTCGAAGGGTGTGTCCTCGGTGGTCACCACCGGAGTTGCCTCTCGGGCGAAGCGCACCACGGTCGGGGCGTCGTTATACGCCGTGACCCTGGTTGCCTTCGCCGTCTCGACGCTGTCACAGGGCACGAACATGGTGAAGCCCGGAATGCAGCTTATGATCGAGATCTCCTCAAGCGCCTGATGCGTGGCGCCGTCGGGCCCGACCGAGACGCCGCCGTGTGCGTCGGCGACCTTGACGGGGAGGCCGCTGTATGCCACGGTCGTGCGCAGTTGATCCCAGTTGCGTCCGGTAGCGAACACACCGTACGAGCCGATGAACGGGATCTTGCCCTCGATCGCAAAGCCCGCCGCAACCTCGGTCATGTTGGCCTCAGCGATTCCGCAGCTTACGAACCGCTTCTTGCGCTCCGGGTCCTCCTCACCCTCCGGCTCGTAGAACGCCGCCATGCGGATCGACCCCGTGATATCCGCTCCGTGAGCGATAACGTTTTCATCGGCGCCAACCTCGGCGATGCCGTTGCCGAACCCCATTCGGGTCGGCTCCATCTCGACCGACATCTCGCCTTCCTCGGTCCACCACCAGTTGCGCTCGAACTTGGGCACCTCAGCGTCTGCCCGCTCCGCCGCGATTCTGCCGTATTCGTCGGCAAACTCCAGTACCTCGTCAACACGTTCGGGCGGGAACATGTCGGTAGCCTCGATGCACTCAAGCGCTCGATCGAGTGACTCATCCCCGGTGCGCCCGTCCTTCGGTGGAACGCCGTGGTAGCCCACCACGTCCTCGGCGAAGTCAACGCACTTGCCCTTGATCGTGTCGGCGATAATCAGCGCGGGCTTGCCCTCGACCGCATCGGCCTTCTCAAGGGCGTCAAGTATGTCCTGGATATCGTGGCCGTCGCAGTGGATGACCTCCCAGCCGAACGCTATGTACTTCTCCTCGATCGACTGAACGTTGCAGACCTCGGCGGTCGGGCCATCGATCTGCAGGGCGTTGTCGTCGATTATGGCGACGAGATTGTCCAGGTCGTAATGCGAGGCGAACATCGCCGCCTCCCAGACTGACCCCTCCTGCTGCTCGCCATCGCCCATGATGCAGTAAACCTGATAGTCCTCATCGTCGATCTTTGCGTTCAGCGCGGAACCTGCAGCGACGCCGAGGCCCTGGCCGAGTGAGCCGGAGCAGACCTCGATGCCTGGAAGCTTGCGCGAGTTCGGATGGCCCTCGAAGGGCGAGCCGAGCTTGCGCAGCAGCACGACCTTCTGGCGGCCGGGTACGTCGGCGAACTGCTCCAGCGGCTCACCGTGGTAGGCTACGGGCATTTCGTCGAAGTACCCGGCCACCCCAAGCGTCGCGTAGATCGCCGGTGCCTTGTGACCTGCCGACCAGAACACGCGATCCCTGCCCTCCCACTTCGGGTTCGCTGGATCATGGTTGATGTGCTGCAGATACAGCGCGGCTGATATGTCGGCGATTGACATCGTACCCCCGGTATGGCCGCTGCCCGCGGCCTGCAGAGAGAGCATCACCCAGGCGCGAATCTCGCGTGCCGCGTCCTCCAGTTCCTCGATCGAGTGTGTCTTGCGGGGCTCAAGCGTTGCAGAATCCATCATCGGCATTGCAGCTTCCTCCTTCTGTGTCTATGTAATGCGCAACCGGCCCGGCCGTCCGGGCCTCAATGGTCTCAATCAGATGCCGCCATACAAAGCAGCGCCGTCCATTCCGGCGAGTCGCAATACGGCGCTGCGATCTGGCGGCCGTTGGTCAGACCGAATGTGATTTCCCCGGCGGCCCGCAATATCCTCCTTCTGAATCGAATTCGGTCATATTCCGTCACTGTCACTCCAGTTGGCGGTGTCCGCGGCTAAGCCATCATCGGACGAGCCGCAGGGCGCGTGCATAGCCGTCCTCTGCGGTAACGATGATATCCGGCCATTGTGCCCCTATCTGCCGCGCTGTCAGGTCGATAGTTCTCGCACCGACCTCGAACCGTGCGATCGTGTCTCCGTCGCGGGCGTCGAGCACATAGACATAGCCATCGTCACATCCGACAGCCAGCCGAGTCCCATCATCGCCGCGGAGCACGGTCATCGTGCTTATCTGATGGGGAAGAGCGGTCCGCCACCTCAGTTCTCCTTCGGCGAGGCAATAGACGTTGAAGGAGAGTGAGGTCGCGAGAACCTCATCCACGCCGTTGCCGTCAACATCGACGCAGGCGAGGCCGGTGACCTCGTCACCGGTGTTGAACAGCCACAGAAAGCTGCCATCGCTCTTCCACGCCTGAACATTCGCATCGGCGCCGCCGAAGAGCGCATCGACGGTGCCGTCACCCGTGATGTCGCCGGCTGCGACCACGTTCGCGCAAGGCCCACCCTGCGTCCTTGCCTGAAAGCGTCGCGAGCCATCAGGATTGATAACGTGCCACCAGTAGTACTCAGTTCCCGCGATGATCTCGTCTCTGCCATCATCCGCGATGTCGGCGGCGACGCCGTGAGTGGAGGCATGAACGCTCTCATAGAACCATAGCGGCTCACCGTCGGCGTCGATGGCGTAGTAACGCCAGCTATCCGCACCCGCGACGACTATCTCACGTCCGTCGCCGTCGAGGTCCGCCGGGAAGATTGTGCGCACGTGCGGAGTTCGCTTGTAGTACGGGATTTCGTAGGTCCAGAGGTGCTCGCCATCTCCGCTGACCGCGACGACCTGTGACTCCATGGTGCCTGCCACGACCGCGGGCCTGCCGTCTCCCGCGAAGTCCACTGTTGTCACCGCATTGATCTCATGCCCACAGTCGAAGCTCCAGCGACCGCTGCCGTCCGCGTTGAACGCGTAGAGCATTCCGTTTGAGTTGCCGAGTATCGTCTCCTCGACGCCGCTGCCGTCGAGGTCGGCGCAGTGCGCGGCGTTGAAGGCGAATCCCGCGGGCCCGTCACCGGCCGTGGCGAGTTCCTCAAGACTCTCACCGCTTCCCCATATCTCCAACTCCGCAACGTAAACCGCGGTACCCGGGCGCGGTGTCAGCACGAGGCGCAGTTCACTCGCGCTGCCCTCGAGATCAGTGAACTCGTACACGTGAGGTTCGTGGCCGGGGGCTCCCCAGTTCCCGTGCGTCTCCTCATCCTCGAAGTCAACCAGCGTCCGCTCATCCTCTGTGAAGCCGTCTTCAGATGCCAGCAGCCGAATTCTTCCGAGCTGGAACAGCTTGTCCCGGCTCGACGCGGTGACGAACCATGCGCGCAACCTCATCCGCTCTATCTCATAGCTGTCCTGCAGCGCAAGGCTGATCGTCACCTCCTCATCATCATCCCACATCACGGCGTCTCCGGTGCCTGAATCCGCCCCGTCGAAGGCATTCCGCAGCCGGTTCATACCCGGCTCACGTGAGAACACGTTCACCTCAAGCGGCTCAGGATCAGCGGACGCCTGAAGGACCGCATCGACCGCTTCCGGCGCGCCTGGATTCCCGGTCAGCAGGTAGTTATCCGGCATATCCACGTAGCTCCAGATCTGTTCCATCTCCGGGAGGTCTGTCACCCCCTCATCATCCGGCTCTGGGGCGGGCGCCCCCGCGATAGCAGCCTGCATCATGCCTGTGACGAGATCGGGAGGTGCGGTGAAGCCGATATCTATGGTCTGAGAGGACTGCTCAGTTCCGGCGGAGTCCACGATCGGTCTCAGCAACTGCGCGAAGCCGCTTCCGAGATCAACCTCGACGTCCGCGGGCTCAGCTTCGATGTGCCTCCCCTCCAGCGCGAAGACCTCCGTGGCCGCTATTCCGACGATATCCGTGGGTGTCATCACTACCATGTCGCCGACCACGCCCAGCACTCCGGGGATG
>PXBW01000210.1 GCA_003566775.1 candidate division WS1 bacterium | reverse complement strand
TCCTCAACCACCGGCTCATCCACGGGTTCGACGTCCGCGGGATCTGCAGGAGCGGCCGGATCGACGTCGGCCAACCGTGCCCTGATGTCCTGAAGCCTGGTGGCCGCGGTCTCCAGCAATTGCTCACGCCGCCGTTGTATCTCCTCGTACTCCGGCTCCAGTTCCTTGATTGCCTCGCTTACCGCGCTTCGCATGGCGTTTATGTCCCGCGCAGCATCGGCGTCCCCGGCCTGATTCGCGGCTGTCGCGATGATCTGCAGCTTCTCATCCATCTGCTGTAGCTCGAGGATCATCAGATCGACGTCGCCTCGCTCGAGAGCGGACTCTGCCTCGGGCACTCCCCGAATCGCCGCTGCCACCTGAGCCTCGCGTATCTGCTGGCGCTCCTGCGCTTCCTCACGGGCACGTTCCATGGCGGCCCTGTTGATCTGATAGTAGCCAAGGCCGATCAAAGCGACAATCACCAGGACGATGATGACCCAGATCCCGGCACTGCTTGCGCCGCCGTCAGACGGCGCCGCAGCACCGTAGGTCTCATCATCGATCTCAGGCTCCCCGGCGGCCTCCGGGGCACTCTCAGGCTCCTCTGGCTCCGGAGCATCCTCAGATGACTCGACGTCGGAGGGATCCTCCTCTTCGGGCATTTCGTCGTTCCACTCTTCGTTGGACATCAGTTGACCCCTTTCCAAAATGGGATTTTCTGGGGACCGGCGGTCTATGACACCACGAGGGCAATACTAATGCCGCTTGCCACTGCACACCAAATCGGATACGCGATAATGGCTTCCGCCACAGACTGTGAGCAGTGTTGTCCGACCTCCGCCCGTCACGAAGAGGGTCAGTCTGGCTCCCCCACTCTCCGTAGCGCAGCAATTATATTGAATGAGAAGTTCACAGTCAAGAAACCGTCTTCTACTAAGTCCTCTTCGACACTCACCACACGAATCCCTTCTACGATCATCAACCGAGAACTACAAGCGTGGCAACCATCACAATCATCCCCGCAAACACGCCCAGCGTGGGAGCATGTTCCTCGTCACTGAGGTTCGCGGCGGGCAGGAGTTCGTCGAGGCTGATGAAGACCATGAAACCCGCCACGCCGGCGAGCACTGTCATCAACACAGTCTCGGTCATGAAGTGCATCAGCACCAGCCCACCGAGCAACGCACCGACCGGCTCGGCGAGTCCGGACACAAATGCGTAGGCGAAGGCGAGCCTGCGTCTGCCGGTGCCCGCCGCGATCGGCACCGCCACTGCGATGCCCTCCGGAATGTTGTGAATCGCGACGGCGACTGCAAGCAGGATCCCAAGCTCGGGCGACGCCGCCGCACCCGTCACCACCAGGAGACCCTCCGGGAAGTTGTGGATCGCAACGCCGACAGCGGTGAAGGTCCCGGTGCGCTTCAGCCGCCCATCTTCAACCCCGTTGCCGGCGATCCGCTCGGTTTCGTACTCGTGTGGCACCAGCACATCGATGAGAAAGATGATGCCGAAGCCTGTGAAGAACGCGAGACTCGCGCGTACCAGGCCGATACCCGCGACCGCCTCCTCGAAAAGCTCAATGAAAGCGATCGCGATCATAACGCCCGCCGCGAAGCCGAGCAGAATCGCGAGCCATCGGTCTGAGAAACGAGGAACAACCAGGGCTATCCCCGCGCCGATTGCGGTCGCGAGGCCCGCAAGCAGGCTCAATAGAACGCCGAAGACAATGGCACTATCCAACCCGGAGTACCTCCGTGTGCAAACGTAGGTCTATTCCGTAATGGGGCGAATCTCGTACTCTCCCCATGCACCGAGGGCTTCCCCGCAGATGACCACCACGTGCTCGACGCCCTCACAGCCAGCCGCCGCTCTTGTGGCAGCCTCCACGTCCTCCTCGCATCCGACACGATTCGCGGTGGCGGTGGCAACCGCGTCGGCGATGGCCCCGCTGTCTGAGGCGATGACTGCAGCATCCGCCCGCCCACCTCCCGCCGAGTGACCGACCGTGCCCGATGACGTGCACACCGAGTGCTCACCCGGGGGCACCACCAGACTCAGGCGACTGCTCCAGCGCGAAGCTCCCGCGTCAATCGCGATGATTCGCTCAGAGGCACTTATGATGAACAGATCGCCTCCGTTCTCTACGATCACCTCGGCACTGCGCTGCGCAAGCTCGCGCGCAACATGCTCGGCCACGGCCCCCGCCACCGCGGCCATTGGGCCGGTACCGCCGATCCGGGCGGCACGGTACATCTCCAGCACCATCGCGGGGACTCTTTCGGGCACAGGAAGCGGACTGCGGGCGCTGAGGAAGTCGGCATGCAGCGCGGCATGGCTCTGAATCTGTCTGCGTGCCCGGTGTGCCGCCCGGCGCGCCTCGGCGGAGAACCTGTCTTCGGCGAGTATCAGCAGATCCGTTTCATCGACGGCCACCTCGAAGGACACCAGGTCCTCGGCGGCGACGACTCTTCGGTATCTTCTCGGCTCATGCGGGGACATTATCGTAAACGTAGCTTCTCCGTATGGCGCCGATTTCCTCCAGGGGCCCCCGACTCAGCGACAGATATGTCCCGGTGAACGGGGGTGTCGAGACGATCGGCGTCGATCTAAGCGAAGGCCGCGCAGTGGCGGCGCCGGATCGGAGGAAGGCCTGAAGCGACGCACGGGAGAATAGTCACCACCAGAAGATCGGATCATCCGCTGACCTGCGAGGAGTCGATCACCATGAAGCCCTTCTCCGCTCTTGCACTGTCATTGGTGGCCTGCGCGCTTTGCGCTGATGCCTGCTTCGCCTTCCCCGTGGATACCTCGCCTCAACCGGACAGGCACCCGCCGATTGCGCCTGAGGACGGGGCATCGGTGGTGGTGAACCCGCCCGAGATGGTCTGGCGGGTGGATGAGGCCGCCGTTGCGTACAATCTCGAACTCTCCACCAGCGAAGGCTTCGATGCCGATCTCATCCGCGTGGAGGGGATCGATCTTCCCTTCTACAATCATTCCGAGATACTTCGACCCGGACGCTGGTGGTGGCGCTACTATGTCGTGAATGAGGCTGGTGAGGTATCGGATCCGTCGCCGGTGCGAAGCTTCATCGTCCCCGAGGACGCGGTGGAGCTTCCCGTGCCCCCGACCGAGGAGATCATCGCGAACATGCCGGGGCATCCGCGCATATTCGTGACTCCCGAGACGCTCGACGAGTACAGGCAGCGCCGCCACGGTCCCGCGGGCGTCGCCTGGAGACACCTGCAACACGAGGCCGACCGCGCGCTCGATACGTCGATTCCCGAACTCGAACTGCAACCCATCCCCGACGATCCGGGTTCAGAGCGCCGACAGGTCTTCCGCCTGCACGATGGCGAGGGCCACGTGCCGTCCGGCTACCGGATGCGCGACCTCAACCGCGACGCCCGCCGCGCCGCCGCCCTCGCTAAGGCCTACCTCATAAGCGGAGATGAAGAGTACGCTCATGCCGCCAGCCGATGGCTGGAGTTTCTCGCGCCATTTCGGCTCGACTACCATCTCGAACACCGCGCCTCACACGACACTGCCGTCTTCGCGTACGAATACGGCCTCAAGAACCTCGCCCTTGCGTACGACTGGGTCCACGAGTTTCTCGACGATGACCTCCGTGCCGCTTTAATCGATCACATCGAGTTCCACGGCGAGGCTGCGATGGGCTGGATACGCGGAATCGACCTGCACCTCAACTTCCAGCACTCACACGGCCAGCAGTGCATGCACGCGCTGTTGCCAACGATCCTCGCGATCGCCGACGAATCAGAACCGGCGGCCGAGTGGGTAGACTGGATGCTGCGTCAGTACGTAAACCGGATCCCCTACCTCGCCCATGACGGCGGTTACAGCGAGGGACAGTACTACGTCTACAAGTATATCCTGATTCTCGACGCTCTCGCCGCGATGCGCACCGCAACCGGCATCGATCTGTTCCAGACACCGCGCATACGAGACTCGGGGGACTTCTTTCTCTACTGCATGGCGCTCAACTACTGGTACCAGCACTGGGGCGATGTCTTCACACTGCACTCGCCGATCTTCGGCAGCAGCAACGATGCCGCGATCTCCAACCTGCTCGCAACGCTCACCGAAAGCCCCTACGTTAAGTGGTACAGCGAGACGATCGTGGCGAACCCGGACCGCCTCTTCCTCTGGTACGGCTCGGAGTCGGGGCTGCAGCCGAAGCCGCCCGTGGACATCCCACAGGCGCGGGCCTTCACCGATGTCGGCAAGCTCTCCGCCTACGACCGCTTCTACGATCACGCGGGCAACCGTATCTTCTTCCGCAGTTCGCGCTTCGGCGCCCACGCGCACGCCCACGCCGATCAGAACGCGTTCATCGTACATGCGGGCGGCGAGATCATGGCCGTGGACGCGGGGTATTACACCGCCTACGGCGATGATTACTGGCGTGACTTCTACCAGGCAAGCAACTCACACAACACGCTGCTGGTCAACGGACAGAGCCAGCCGATCAGCATCACCTCGAGAGGAAACATAAGCGCGTTCTTCGACTCGCCCCGCTACTGCACATTCACCGGCGATGCCTCAGAGGCATACGACGATCTGCTCGAGCAGTTCGACCGCACCATCATCTTCATCAGGCCGGACATCTTCGTGGTCTACGACGAACTCGAGGCCCCTGAGCCCTCGGAGTACACCTGGCTGCTGAACGCCTTCGAGGCGGCCGAGATCGACGAGGCCGCTCAGTCAATGATCGTACGCCAGCGCCACATGCGGATGGGCGTGCACCACCTTACCCCCGATGATATGACCTACGATCAGACCGACGAGCGCCCTCACCCGGTGCTCACAAGCGACTGGGGGACGCGTGTCACGGAGATGTTTCCGCAACAGTTCAACATTCGGGCCATTCCCACCACCGAACGCACGCAGGAGCGCATCCTCGCGGTCATGGAGACCTGGGACGTGGCGGATGGACCTCCCATCACCGATCTCCGGCAGGTCGACGCGGGCGACGCGCTGGCGCTGGCCTTCGAGCGTAATGACCTGACCGAGACGGTGCTGCTGCAGCAGCGCGCGCAGGACGCCGAGCGAGGAGTGGCGCAGGCGGAAGGGCTGGTGTCCGATGCACTGGTAGCGACCGCCGCCCGGCGAGCGGACGGAACCGTGGCCCGCTGGATGGTAGAGGGCGCGTCAACGATGAGCGCAGGCGACACCCACCTTTTGACCGCGGACAGGTACTCCGACGTGGCCTGTGACTACGAAAACCCCGCGGCCGCCGCGCAGATAGTTGTGGCGCACTCAGGGCCGGTCCAGATCGGTGCCTGGCTACCCGAGGAGCCATCAACCGTGATGGTAGCGCCGCCGCATGAGCCCGAGGCCGCCCGTGAGGTAGAGTTCGCCTGGCGGGACGGGCTGCTCGTGCTCTCTCTCGACGGCCCCGAAAACGCCGAAGCCGGGTCCGTAGTCTGGGTGGACCCTCTGCGCGACCTGACTGCTGCACCGCCGCCCGTAACCCTTACAATCAATGATGGCGAGGGTAACTACGCCGTGGAGCTTGAGAGCGCGGTCGCCGACACCGGCGAGATCATCGCCTTCGGCACCATCGACCCTCGTGAGCAGGGTGCTTACCGCTTCACCGCGGACGCTGAACTGCTCATACAGGACCGCTGGGATCCAACCCGCAGCACGCGTGGCCGGGATCAGATCGCAGGGCCGCTGCGCGAGGGAGCGGAGATATTCGTGCGTTTCGCCCCGGATGCTGATCCGCAGCCGGTGCTGACGCTGGAGGAGAGCTTCAGCGGAGAAATCGTCAGCGTGCTACGCAACGGTGACTTCGAGGAGGGCAACCCCGACTATCCACCACGCGGCTGGACCGTCTCTCACCCGCGGGATATGGGCGAATCATGGCCCTGGTGGAGCCAGGAGGACTCCGTCACCGGCGAGTCGTGCCTGAAGTTCGAGCGCCCTGAGATTCGCATGAACCTCAACGCCCAGCCGATGCGCCTGCTGTCAGGCGGCACATACGTCCTGCGCTTCTTCGCCCGCGGCAACGCCGAGACCGCCTCCGTGCGCGTGAACGGGGCCATCGGAACAGGCACGCGCGTGGAGATCGAGCCGAGCGACACCTGGCGGGAGTACCGCACTGAAGTGGAACTTGAGCCGGGATATACCACCCTGAGCATCATCTTCGGCGACGGCGACCCGCCCAACCAGGTACTATGGGTCGATGACATGGAGCTTGGCAGGATCGAACCGTAGAGTAAGCGCTGCATTGGGCATCAAGTGTGATCGCGACAGGCGCATGCCCGGTAAGGAGATGATCTGAGACTTCTCGAACTGCCCGAGTTGGTGCACGCGGTGACGATGGGCGAGGGCGGCTCGCGAAAACGGACTTCCTGCGCGGCGGCTCGATTTAGGACCTCCACCACTGCGCGAGCCGCTTCCTGAAGTGCCCAAGTCAGGAGAGGATGTATGGAAGGAACTCACTTTCGCGCGAGGTGTCAATAGGATGGAGTATGAGTGATATGCCGGGATGAGGTGTTGATCTCGATGCCGGATCGAACTCGACTCATCATCATCGCAGTGGTGGTGGTTAACCTCGCCATCATCCTCGTGGCCGCACTTGTGATAGCGCCGCGGCTGGATCATAAGGCGCTCATGTCGGGGCTTGTGGCGGGGGCGAAGGTCGGCGTCGCGCTGGACCCCGAGTCTTCCACAGCGCATGTCACGCTGGGGCTGGGGTACTCGGCTCAGGGGGACTACGAGAAGGCCATCGAGGCCTTCACGAGAGCGATCGAACTCGATCCCGAGGACTATGAAGCGTACATCTTCCGTGGACGTGCGTACCGGTGGTCTGGAAGGTATGAGCAGGGCCTCGAGGACTTCAACATCGCGCTCGAGATGAGCCGCAACAACCTGGAGGCTCTCGACGGAAGAGCAAGGCTTCGCGTGCTGACCGAGGACTATGCGGGGGCTATTGAGGACTACACGCGGATAATCGAGCTTGACCCCGGCAATGCGGAACGCTACACGCAACGCGCTGGGGCACACCTGGACGCCGGGGATCACAGCGCGGCAAGGGACGATTACACGCGCGCCATTGAGCTTGATCCCACCAATCCGGAGCGGCACACCCGGCGCTCCCGCGCGCACTCGGAGGCGGGCGATCACCGCGCTGCCATTGCCGACTACACGCGCGCCATCGAGCTTGATCCCACTAATCACCACCGTTACATCCACCGCGGGCGAGGGCACTCAGAAGCGGGGCGATGACGACGCGGCGATCGAGGACTTCAACCGTGCCATTGAACTGGCAGGCGACGCACCGGCCGGCTATCTCGCTCGAGGTCGCTGGTACATGGACCTGGAAGATTACGACGCCGCAATCGCCGATTTCACCTCGGCCGCGGCGCTCGACGAGGGCGGCCTGAGTGGTCGAAGAGCGTTGTCGAACGCGTGGGTGACCAAAGGCGACTACGACCGCGCGCTCGAGCAGTGGGACGACTTGACCGCATTAGATCCATTCCTGCGCCCTTACGGCCTGAGCGAGCGCGCCAGAGTCCTCTGCCGGGTCGGGCGTCTTGAGGAAGCGCAGCGCGCTCTTACGGAGATCATCGCCGCCGAACCCCATGTCTCTAATGCTTACCTGCTTCTCGCATGGGTCCATGTCCGGCAAGATCAACATGACGAAGCCCGTGATGCTCTCAATCTTCTCATCGAGCAGGATTCCCGAGGGCCATTTGCGGAAGACGCGCGCGAAGCCCTCGAATTGCTCGACATGGGTCAGGCGAAGCAGTGGGAACTGCCCTGATGAGCAGGGGCTGATGGCACTGCTTCGCGACTGGCCGTCACGTAGCATCCCGTCGCGCCTGCTCGAAGCCGAATCAAGCATCCAGAGTATTGTGCCAGCCTCCGCGGGATCAACGCTTCGTTCATTCATCTGTACTGACGATATCGCACCTCCCGGTTCCGCCGGAAGCTCGCGGATGTCTCAAGCTCTCTGTCCAGAGCCTCCCCGATCTCATCTGTGAGCGCGAGATCTCCGGCGTTCGGCAGCTTCCTTCAGAACCCCACCTCCGCCTCCGGGTCCAGCGGCAGCGCGATCTTCTCACCGGTGCGCTGGGAGGAATACAGAGCGAGGATGACCTCCACCGCGCGGCGCGCGTCGGGGCCGCTAACGAACGGCTCGCCGGTGCCCTCGATCCAGTCCAGCAGCGCATCGACCTGCACCGCATGGGCGGCGATACCATCGCTCAGGCCCGCCGTGGGGTCGGCCGCCGATGTCTCCTCATCGCGGCCCCGCTCCTCGGCCAGCGACTCCTCGCCCTCGATGTCCCAGTGCGTGATAGTCTCGGATGTCAGCACGACGTTGCCCTTGGAGCCATGCACCTCAAGGCGCGTATCCATGCCCTTATACGTGAGCGTGGTGCCCTGGATGACGCCGTGGGCGCCCGACTCAAAGAGCAGCGCCGCCGTGCCTATGTCCTCGGTCTCCATGTCGTGCGCGCGGGTGGCGGCGTAGCCGCAGACCTCCACCACGTTGCCGATCAGCCAGACGATCAGGTCCACGCGATGCACCGCCTGGTTCATCAGCGCGCCACCTCCGTCGAGCTCCCAGGTGCCCTGCCAGCGATCGGTGTAGTAGTCCTGCGGGCGCCACCACGGCACGAAGGCGTTCGCGTAGTGGATCTCCCCAAGCCGCCCCTCGTCGATCGCGCGCTTGAGCTGCAGGTGGCTGTCGTAGGCGCGGAACTGATGCGCCGCCGCGAGCTTCACCCCGTTGGCCTCCGCCGCCTCGATCATCGCGTCGATGTTGGGCAGCGTGATGTCGATCGGCTTGGTGACGAAGCTGTGCTTGCCCGCCTCGGAGGCGGCGATGCTGACCACGTGATGGTGGCCCGACGGGGTGGTAACATGCACCACGTCGATGTCATCACGCGCGAGCAGGTCGTTGAACTCCGTGTAGTAGGCATCCGCCCCGTACTCTTCGGCGGCCTTCTGCGCGCGCTCCTCGACGATATCGCAGGTCGCCACCAGCCTCGCCCGCTCGACCATCTCAAGCGCTTTCAAGTGCACGCCGCTGATCGCGCCGCAACCGACGAGTCCGAACCCGTATTCTGCCATTGAAAACATCTCCTGGTTTCGCCCTCGATGTGTGTTGGAATCGGGGAGAGCATTTCCACAGCACGGCTCAGAGACCTTCGCCGAAGAGCAGCAGGCTCAGGGATTATCGAGAGACAGCATCAACGACTGACCGCACCGGGGGGTCTTACTACACACGCGAACGGGCCCCATCGATTGATCTCGACAGGGCCCGCGAGGGGCTTGCCTGATATTGAATCTGGCGACTACCTGCTGCGGAAGCCGGCTTCGCTCAGAACACTACCGGATACTGGTCGAAGCCCTCTCCACCGAAGGTGGCCAACAGGCCCCAGACGAATCCGGCAGAGAACATGTGCCCGACGATCACTCCGAGGAAGAACGGCATCAGGCGGTTGTAAGCCCCCATGCCGCCGATTCTGAGAGTGAGCGATTTGATGATCTGGGTGAGCGCCAGCATTCCCCATCCGTTCTCCGCTGCGCCGGTGCCTGCGAAGACAAAGCCCATCGGGTGCAGCGGAAACTGGATGAAGATGCGCCGCACTACTGCGAGGCCGATTGTTATGAACAGGGGAGCCAGTAACTCTCGTTGCGACCAGACGTCGGGCTCCTGGTGACCGCGCATCCAGCCCGTCAAAGTGTTGTAAGCCTGCAGTGCCAGGCCCACGCGCGCGCCGCCGGCGGTGGTTCCACCCTCCAGCACGTTCGAGCCCAGATCGTAAGCGGTGTCGATGTGCATCCACCAGGAGACCACCGATCCCAGCACAACCGCCACCATCATCAGCAATACCATCTTCCGCACGTCGATCTTCATCTCCCCGGTCATCTTGAAGGCCTCGAGGGGGAATGCGCCGAGCTGGGGCGTATAGCCTCGCGACATCCAATGCTG
>PXBW01000048.1 GCA_003566775.1 candidate division WS1 bacterium | reverse complement strand
CGGGAACATGAGCAATTCGGCCTTCAGCACCGAGACGAACTTATTCCCGGTGAGTTCGATCTCGCGGAAACGCTGGACCGTTCGTCCGTAGTTCATCAGCGGAATTGGCGCGAACCAGATGTCCACACCCTCATATCCTGAAAGGATGAAGGTGGCTTCCCTGACCATCGGAATCGTGACGAACTGACCGGTAAGGCCGACCATTCGCGAGTTGATATAGCTCTGCAGCGGGGTCCAGATATACCCGAATACGATCAGGAAGATCAGCGGGAAGTCAGGTACGAGAATCCGAGACAGGACGATGTAACCGGTCGTGGCGAGGAGAAACAGGCCGAGCATCAGCCACACGTTGAAGTCTCCACGACCCGGCACGCGCTTGCCGAAGCCGAAACCGGTACTCTCCTCCCCGGCACTGCTCGCCTCGCGCCATTCGACCACCATCTTGTAAGCACCTATCCCGGCGACGGCGAAAGCGGTGCCGATGCCGAAGGAGAGCCAGATGTCGATGTTGGCCGCCCATGCGGTGCGTGTCGTCTCCATTCCCGGGCGCCAGGTCGGCAGGTTGCCGGTCCAGTAGGCGATCGGGTTCACTATTACCGTGGTTACAGCCGCGAGGAAGCTCCCTACCACCATCCAGAACGGCAGCACCATGCCGAGCATAAGGGTCGCCATATTGGTGCCTATACCGGTTGGGACGCCGGGGAGTATGCGTTCAGTTCCGTGAGTGAAATCGATCCAGGGGATCGGAAGTATTGAGACCGGGCTGATCAGAACGGCCCCGGTGAGCGTCGGCACCGCCAGATAGACAAGACCAAAGCCGATGCCGATCATAGAACCGATCGAGAAGATTCGCCACCGCCAGGTGTCCTCTCCATGTCCCACGTCGGCAAGCGCGGTTGCGCCCTGCGCCTGAATCGGAGCGAGTGGGAACGGAAGCTCCTCGCCATCGGAAAGGAGCCTGAACAGCACGTAACTCAGTGTAAACCAGGCGACACGCGAGAATATCTGTGTGAGCAGCAGCACGATAATTGCCGGAACCCAGTCCGAATGCGCAAATGTGCGCAACGAAATGGCCTCAGAGGTCGGATGAGGAGCGACCCAGTCCGGCACCTGATCGACAAGCTCGCCGGGGGCGGAGGCACGAAGAAACTGATTCCAGATCAAAGTGGCGAATGCGCCACCTGACAACTGCACCGCACCGTACATGGCGGTCAGTCCGCCCGCGATGTAGTAGAGGATATAGATCTGTGCCCGAGACAGTTGAGCGAACGAGCGGCGCGCGACCTCAGTGAAGAGGATGATCGTCGTCCACTCCGCCGCGGGTCCCATCGCCTGTCCGGCGACGAGGCCGAGATAGATCGAGCCGGGCATCATGATGAAGCCGATGAAGAACGCCCCTACGACCGTCTGCCAGCCGAAGCCGTCCTCGTATTCGTCGGGCGCCTCCATCAGCGAACGATATTCTGCAAGTTCCTCTGTCTCTCTAAGTGCCATGACAAAACTCCATTAGCGCCGACTCCGGAGGGGCCGGAGCACTGGTGGTTCGAGTGGTCGGACGTGAACGTCATTTCGACGAAGGGATTTCGAGACCTCCCTGCGAGGTTCCTCCAAATACTACCACCTGAAATGGCCTGCGGTCAAGGACGTAGAACCGCACAATCAAGTACTGCCCGAGATGTCGCAGCAGACAGCGCCATATCATCAATCACAGGCTTATGCGGCGGGCAGCCGTACCGCGAGAGAAGCCCACAGCCTCGGGGCCTATGTGATCTCGATCCCTCCATCATCCACCTCGTAGAGTACGCCGCCTACCTGCAGGATCGCCAGCGCATCGCAGGTCAGGTCGCCTATCTCTACACCGTTGCCCATGTTAACCGCAACCAGGTCGTGACCGATTCGTGCGATCTCAGTTCCTCCAACACGCTCGGTCTCCACGCGCGCGACATCAAGCCCCTCATGGCCGCAGGCCAGCACCACCCCGAGGTTGCGTTCCGTAACCAGACCAGAGGGAGTGAACCGCAGATGATACTGGTTGTGCCATTGATCGCACTCCTTCGCGGTGCCCGGCGGAGGATCGAAGCCGTCGCTAAGGCTGAAGAAGCTGTTGTGATGGTAGAGGAAGTGTCCTGCAACCACGCTTCCGTCTCGCTCCAGACGGAAGCTGCGCGCCTCCTCATCGACCTCAAACTCGTCCCATGAATGTGCGTTCCACTCGAGAGCGGAGACGATCCCCGGTACCGCGATGAACTCGTCGATCATCACAAAACACGCCTGGTCCTTGAGGTAGACCAGATGCCGCCGACAGCGTTGCGCGCGATCCGCGTAGCTTGCGTCCGCGGTGCCGCGCAGGTAGGTCAGCCGTTCGTCCTCGAATGCGTGGTCGGTGGAGCCGACCGAATCGTGTGAGCGCATGATCTGTCCTGCGTCGGAGAGGGTGATGCAGTTGTGTGACTTCGTATGCCAGATCCAGTGTGCATGATGGTTGGAGCCGTAGCCCGCGTAGTAACCGCTGGGCATCATCATGCACCTCCCCGCGACATGCATGATGAAGTCGTTGTTGCTCGCATGCGCGTGGCTTATGGAGCCGAAGGGCGATGAGCGGAAGATCAGGGCAATGTCGTGCCGGGCGTCGCGCAGAGTGGTCCGGAACGCGGCCCAGCCCGCGTCGGGGAAGACGCGCAGCACACGGCTGTCCTCCACCGGCGCCTCCTGCGCCTCGGTTGGCTCCGCCAGATAGTCCTGCGCGGAGAAGCGAGGAGTGCTGACGCGACGCCGTTCATCCATCTCCTCAGCCTCGTCGCGCAGTTGAGCGACGTACTCCGCCATCTCTCCGCCGCCTGTCTCGCGCTCTATTCGCTCAACAAGCGCCGCGCCGGCGAGCCAAGATCCGCGCCAACGCTCGGTGTGATCGCAGAAGCCCACCCACTCGGCGTACGGAGGCAGGATGGCCCGGCGCCAGCGGGCGTGGCCGCGCCAGAACGGTCGTCGGTAGAGGTCCACGGCGCAGCCGCGCTTGAGTGCCGTCGCGAACATCGTCATGATATTCACATAGGCGAGGCCGTAGGAGGGGCCCTCCGCCCATGAGCCGTCATCCTGTCCCCAGACAGGCCAGATGCCACACAGGACCGGTCGGAGCCAACTCAGCCACTTCTGCGCCTCGGGGATATGCTCGTGGAAGACCATTCCCAGTAATGCGAGGAAAACGATCTCCCGTCCGGCATGTGAGTCGAAACGCGTCACCCCGTAGATCCCGCGATCGTGCATGTGTTCGTAGGTGATCTCGCCGCGACGCCGATACTGCTCTATTACGAGGGCCAGTTCCTCGTCGGTAAAGCGATCCCAGAGCCAGTCGACCGCCTTCGGGCCATGCCAGATGACCGACATGTGCGCCTCGTCATTGTGTCCGAGATAGCTCGAGCCCTCCGGGTCCCAGCGGGAGATACTTACGATGCGCTCGCAGGCCGCCCGGGCATAGCGCTCGTCGCCCGAGGCCAGCCATGCAAGCGCCAGCACCTCCGCGCCCTTCACGAAGCGCCGGGATTCCCACAGGATTGGGGCCCATGTGCGGAAGTAGGCCTCATAGTCCTGGTTGCGATCCGGCAGATAGGGCGGCTCTTCTATCTCATGGGACTCCGCAAGCAGCCCTTCCGCGAGGCCCTTAAGCTCGGCCCAGTGCTCGGCTCTCACATCCGAACGTGATGCCCGCAGGTTCTCGATCTGGCCGGGGTCGAGGTAGATGCGCGGGTGAGAGTTAGACAGGCGCGCGAGCCACTCGGCCGCCGAGGGCACCTCAAGCGTCACCGCGTCCTCGGCGATCTCAAAGCTGAATACCGGCGCACTGTCGCCGCCCTGCGTCCAGGTCCAGAAGTACCGGCCCGGCTCGAAGGCGGAATCGGGCAGGAGCATCGGATCGGTGAGGCCGTCGGCCTGGAGCACCACGTCGGTGAGAGCCTCGTCGCGTGTAACCGCCAGACTGAACTGCCCGGCCTCTCCAGGCGGTTTCCAGACAAAGACCGGGGGATTCGTACGCGGTCGGGATTCGTTGCGTGGCTGCCGGGGATCGATATGCGGATGATGATGGCGCGTCTCGTCAATCATGGGTCTTTCACTCCAGGATAATCTCTGTCGCGTTCCGTGGTTCTTTCTCCGCCTCCAGCCACAGTCCTCCCCGATCATGTCATCCTGCGATGCAGGTCCCCATTCCAGACCGGCGAACCTGTTACGACAACGCCGGTGTCGAATCCTGTGACAGGGAGCGAGCTTAATGGAGCATTTCACGAAGGTTACGCCGGGCACGCAGGTAAGTCTGCAGGATCACGATCCGCGCTTCCGCGACGGTCTGCGCAAGAACGATGACGTCGTTCGCGAGCGGAGGGAAGCCGCACTTGAAGAGATGCGCGTCCTTCAGGAGAGGCTCTACGCAGAGGGCCGACAGTCTCTGCTGATCGTGTTGCAGGCAACGGACACAGGCGGGAAGGACGGGACGATCAAACACGTAATGCGCGGCCTCAACCCTTCAGGGGTGTGCGTCACCGGTTTCAAGCAGCCCACGGCAAAGGAGCTTGGGCACGACTTCCTATGGCGAGTCCACAAGCGGACACCCGAGCGCGGCATGATCGCCGTCTTCAACCGCTCGCATTACGAGGACGTGCTGGTGGTGCGCGTGCGCAAGCTCGCACCGAAACGGATCTGGGAGCGGCGCTACGAACATATCAACGCCTTCGAGGAATTGCTCACGGAGTGTGATACGCGCATCCTGAAGTTTTTCCTGCACATCTCGAAAGATGAGCAGAAGGAGCGGCTGCAGCGCCGCATCGATGATCCTGCGCGGCACTGGAAGTTCGATGAGGGCGACCTCTACGATCGCCGGCACTGGGATAACTACGTGGAGGCCTACGAGGAGATGCTCACACGCTGCTCCACTGGAGTCGCACCATGGTACATAATTCCCGCCGATCGCAAGTGGTTCCGCAATCTGATCGTCGCTGAGATCGTTACTGCCGCCCTGCGCGAGATGGACCCTCAGTATCCTGAACCACACTTCGACCCGAAAGAGATGACCATCCCGTAGCTACTGGCCTGCAGGGTGCGACGTCGATCTGTGGCGCTGTCTCCGTCTATCCATCGACTGGACTTTCGCCTCATTCGATTTCATTTATGCTGCCTCGCGTGGTTCATCGGAAAGCTCGAACCCTGCATCGCTGAACAGCCGGGAGGATGATCGTGCGGCTGCGCCGGTTTCGGAGGCAGATGGGATCCAGGCCTCATCTTGCGCCTATCCTTCTCACGCTGGAATTGTCCGTTGAAAACGGTTACACTGATGCGAACAGTGGATACAGGCGGCGGTCCGGTGCAGGTCTGAACAGCACTCACAATCTGGCAGACGAGCATGTTCAATCGCTCGGACGAGCAACAGGGAGGGTGCAATGTATCGAGTGCTGATGCTCTCAACGATCCTGCTCAATGTCTTCGCTGCCGCCACCGCCGCACTGTTCATCACCGTCGGCAGCAACCTCCCGGCCTCCGCAGGCCGTTTTTCTGCCATCACGATGGTAGTGCTCATTGCCGTTACGCTGCTGAATGTGCGGGTGCGGCGTACCATACTTGCCCACCGGGACCCCGACGAGACCTGTTGCCGGGTTTTCCGGATTGCCTCGCAGATAGTGCCTGTCATCGCCTGGGGCGCGATGGCCGGTGCGCTGGTGGCTATCCACGCGCTTTGACTCGCCCCCTGCTGCATTATCCCAAATAGTGGCGCTCTCGCCGCTACCCTGGGGCATGTGCAGCCGAAGACGAAATCCCTTGCAGGGAGGTATCCGCTTCGCCGAAGAGAAATGGCTCCGGCGGACTATAATGCACGTGATCTGCCGGAAGCGGGTATGCCCTGCTGCGGCGCGGCCGTGCCCCAGGGCGTGGTCACCCCACGCTGAGAGATGCAGACACACAATACAGATCAACTGGAGGGACAACGCATGGACGATTACAAGATCTTCCTCTCCGAGAGGGAGATGCCGCAGGCTTGGTACAACATCAATCCCGACCTGCCCGCACCACTGGCGCCTCCGATCCATCCGGGCACCGGCAATCCTGTCGGTCCAGAGGACCTTGCTCCACTCTTTCCGATGGGGCTCATCGAGCAGGAGATGTCGATGGAGCGGTGGATCGACATACCGGATGAGGTCATGGACGTACTCAAGCTCTGGCGCCCGTCGCCGCTTCATCGTGCGTTTCGACTCGAAAGGCACCTCGATACGCCCGCGCGCATCTACTACAAGAACGAAGCAGTCAGCCCGCCGGGCAGTCACAAGCCCAACACCTCGGTCGCACAGGCCTATTACAATAAGGCGGAGGGGGTAGAGCGGATCACTACCGAGACGGGCGCGGGCCAGTGGGGCTCAGCGCTGAGCTTCGCCTGCCAGCTCTTCGACATCGAGTGCAAGGTCTTCATGGTGCGGGTGAGCTACGAGCAGAAGCCCTACAGGCGCCTGCTCATGGAGACGTGGGGCGCGGAGTGCCATCCGTCGCCGACCGAGCAGACTGAGGCCGGGCGCGCGATTCTCGAAGCCGACCCGGACACTCCGGGAAGTCTGGGAATCGCCATCTCCGAGGCTGTGGAGGAGGCCGCAAAGAACGAGAACACTAAGTACTCACTCGGCAGCGTGCTCAACCATGTGCTGCTGCATCAGACGATCACCGGCCTCGAGATGAAGAAGCAGTTCGAGATCGCTGAGGACTACCCGGACGTCATCGTCGGCTGCGTTGGCGGCGGGTCGAACTTCGCGGGCTTTACCTTCCCTTACCTGAAGGACAAGCTCGAAGGGGATCGCGAGATCGACATCATCGGCGTGGAGCCCACGGCATGTCCCACCCTCAGCCGAGGTCTGTACAACTACGACTTCGGCGACACCGCCGAGATGACACCTCTGTTGAAGATGTTCACGCTCGGACACCGGTTCGTGCCGGCACCGATTCACGCGGGAGGACTGCGCTATCACGGCGCCGCACCGCAGCTTTCGCTGCTCGTTGATCAGGGGGTAATCGAGGCCCGGGCACTGCCGCAGAACGAGATCTTCGAGGCGGCTTTGATGTTCGCCAGGACTGAAGGCCATCTGCCCGCGCCCGAGACCGCGCACGCAATTCGCGGCGGGATCGACGAGGCCGTCAGATGTAAAGAGACCGGGGAGGAGAAGTGCATCGTGATCGGATACTCCGGCCACGGCCACTTCGATCTCAGCGCCTACGAGAATTACTTCAGCGAAGACCTGATTGACTACGCCCTGCCGCAGGAGGAGATCGACAGGGCGCGGGAGTACCTCGCTCCATTGCAGCAAAGCTGAGCTTTCGACAGACCGCGCAGCCGTCCCGATTACCCGGGACGGCTGCCGCAACAACCTGGTCCCGCAGGACGCGGTGGTCGCAAAGGCAAGCCGTCAACCCGGCTCTGGCGTGTTGCACCGCAGATAAGCGCGGCGACGGACCTCTGTCTCTCCAATAATGACTGAGATGATGCAACGGAAAGCCTCGTTGCGCCGCTCGCACTAACTCAGTGAGCCGACAACCGGTGTCGGCCTTTTCTTGCGTCAACGGTGAATCCATTGGCTAATCGCTTCGGTCTTACATGGCGTGCGATAGTGATCGGTATAGCCGCGTGTGTCTTCCTTGGCGAGTGGAGCCAGTACGCGGAGCTTATCATCCACGGGACGCAGATCTCCCTCACCTATCCACCGATCGGTGGCTTCCTTGTCTTCGTTGCGATCTACCTTATCTTCAACGTGATTCTGCGCATAGTCCATCGCGATTTCACACTCGCGCGCGCCGAACTCGTGGTCATCTTCACGATGATCGTGATGGCCTCAGGCATCTCTTCGATTGACCTTGCGCAGAAGCTCATTCCGATGATCGTAGGGCCGTATTACTATGCATCGCCGGAGAATCAGTATACTCTCTTCTTCCTGCCGCACATCCACGACTGGATGGCACCCTCCGACCCGCGCCTGGTCACGCCGCTCTTCGAGGGCTGGGCGCTCGGGGTACCGTGGCGGGCGTGGCTGTTGCCCTTGGGCGCATGGACGGCATTTGTCATCGCGACCTACGTCTTCATGTACAGTATCGTGGCGCTCTTTCGCAAGCAGTGGATCGACCGGGAGCGCCTGCTCTTCCCTCTGGTCGCGGTCCCGCTTGAGATGATCGAGCCCGCGCCGGGAGGGCGCCTCATCAACGACTTCTTCCGCAATCCGCTGGTCTGGCTGGGCATATTCCTCGGCTTTGCTCCGCACTTCTACAACGGCCTCAACGCGTACTATCCCTCGCTGCGTAAGATCGATCTGTTTGAGATCGGCGGCCGCGCGATACCGACCGGACCGTGGGGGCGTCCCTGGAACGCCATCGGCACCCTGCGTTTTCAGGTAGCGCCGCTGATTATCGGGCTGAGCTTCCTCCTCACCAAGGAAGTCTCGTTGAGTCTGTGGGTCTTCTACTGGCTTGGACGATTCGAAGCGGTGATCGGCACCGCCCTCGGCCTCGACGGCATGACCACGGCGGCGGGCGGCGACCCCTTCCCATTTCCGGGACATCAGACCGCAGGCGCCTACCTTGCGCTGGCCGTGGTGAGTACCTGGATCGCCCGGCGCCCGCTCCGCGAGTTGCTGATCCGCGGGCTGACCTTCAAACGGCTCCCGGAAGAAGCCGATGAGCCGCTGACTTACCGCGCCGCCGTGTGGAGCGGCATATTCTCCTTCATATTCATGATCGCGTGGGCAAACTACTCAGGGATGCCGATCCTGATCGCCGTGCCCCTGCTGTTGATCGGCTTTGGTTACCTCCTGGCCATGACCAGACTGATCTCGGAGGGTGGCATGCCGTGGTCCCACGAGCCCACCTGGCGCTCACATGACGTCATTCGTGCGCTCGTGCCGTATCGGTCACTCACCGTCGCAAACTGGTCATCGATCGCAATGATGCTAACCTTCACTCACGACATGCGCGTTGCGCCCATGCCTCGACTCATGCAGTCGCTCAAGCTGTCTGAGGAGACTGAGACTGGAGATGGAGCGATCACCTGGAGCATTTTGATCGCGACACTGGTCGCGATACCGGTCTCCTATTACGCGATGCTGCGAGCGGGCTACACTCACGGTGGTGTCGCGATTAACACCTATCGTTTCGTGACGCTTGCGCGGCAGCCGGGTATCTTCATGGAGCGACTTCAGGCCAGTCCGGTGCGCAGCACCGACTTCATGAGTCTGGCCCTGCTCGGATATGGCGCGGCGAAGCTGCTGGTCATCAGCTTCATGCGCATCAACTACCTGTGGTGGCCGCTGCATCCGGTCGGTTTTGCGATGAGCTACATCGTGTATCTTGTCCGGGAGTGGCTGTCGGTACTGATCGGATGGGCCTGCCAGGTGCTGCTCACCCGCTACGGCGGTCACGAGGCCTTCCGCAAGTATCGCCCGGTCTTTCTTGGACTCATCTTCGGGGCGATGTTCGCTGCCGCCGTTTGGCTTATCATCGACGGATTCACCGGCCTGCGCAGTCACAAGATCCTGTATTGATTCGGCGATGCAATCCGTGTGAAATGCGGCCTTCGCGCCGATGAGTGAGATCGCGGTAGCTGTTGCATCCGCTCTCCTGTGATGCGGCTATAGTAAAGCATGGCGAGAGGCAGTGTGATCGCCCACTGTGAGCGCGGTCTGCCAGACCGACGCGGAGCAATGGGAGTTTCCTGTGTGTCGCGTGGGAGTAGTTGACTAATCTGGGCAGACCGATGATAATACTCGTGTAGCGGCAATCCCCTGACGATGGAGGTCCTGAAGATGAAGAAAAGAGGCTTTACGTTGATAGAACTGCTGGTTGTCATCGCGATCATCTGACTGCTGAACAATCG
The DNA here is from genome assembly GCA_003566775.1 of candidate division WS1 bacterium. Classification (GTDB taxonomy): domain Bacteria; phylum Armatimonadota; class Zipacnadia; order Zipacnadales; family UBA5352; genus UBA5352. The sequence continues at coordinate 95 of PXBW01000048.1, read as the reverse complement.
CGCAGTTCTCTCCGCTGGCGAGATGTGGCCGGTTTTTTTGCTGTCTCAAGGACCACGATCGCGAACCTGTGCGCCCTCGATCCGCCGTTTTTCGG
>PXBW01000208.1 GCA_003566775.1 candidate division WS1 bacterium | reverse complement strand
GAAGAGGTCCGAGGCACGAACACCTTCGAGTCGGCTCATGAGGCTGCCGAAGCGTTTCAGAACCCTCGCAGCGTATGGGAAAATCTCGGCTACGGGTTGCTCAATCAGCCAGTAGGATCCCTCGTTTGTCTTCACAGTCTTCCCCGGGACAAGCTCCTCGAGCGAGCCTCGCGGCGGATCCGTCGTGGTCGCACCTGCAGTCTCACGCATCTCTGTGCCACGAGAAGACGCTTCATCCCGATCCGCGAGGTAGTGACGGGACAGGCCAGGCGTTCCGACTCTCACCGGATCCCGAAGAGTAAGCTCCCTATCATTCGCATCCTCAGACGCCTCCTGTCCGGCCCTCTCCACCTCTCGGCCATCGATCTGCCTGAGGCGCCTGCGCAGGCGCTTTGACAGCATCACATTAATCCTCTCTAGTCGGCGGCTCAACTGCCATCGTGTCGCGTTTACATCGAAGAAAAACCGCGGCTTCAGTTGAGATGCGCCGCAGCCGTCGCAAACTGTTCGGCGAGACGAGCGTGCAACGCCGCAACGTACCGGGCCTGTGCGGCTGCCGCCTCCCACTTGAGTGCAGGATCCTGCGGTTCCTCGGCCTCTACATCCTGTGCCGAATCGTCGGCGGCCTCCTCTACCTTGCGGACGGCGAGGCGTGCCTCACGGAGTAACTCCGCGAACCTCTCTCCCGCGTTCTCCAGTTCAGGATGGAGGTTTTCGGTTCGCGTCAAGAGCGGAGTGCCCTTCTGCGCAACCGCAAGCTGCGGCGACAGCCCATCTCTCGCCCATGTAACAACCTGGCTACGCAGTGCTTCCGCATCGGGGTCGGTACAGTTCTCAAGCCACGCTGCAGTCGCCTCCCATGCCGCCGCTCCGGCGGGAGCACCTCCCATCGAGGTTTGCTGCATGATCAGAGCGGCGCGCAGTACGACAGCCTTCAGTATCTGCTCCTCGGTCGGCGTGTTCAGCCTCGTTCCGAGGGAGAACTGATGGAAGGGCTCAGAACCGGCCACCCCGGATCCCGAGGCACTGCCCTCACGCCATCGGGCCATAAAGGTCTCACGGCCGGCGGTCTCGTAATCCCGACGGTTCGGTGGCATGAGATGAACCCTCGGTCCCGCCATCTCGTAGCCGGTGACCACGATCCACCGGGCGGGTGATCCGTAGCGTACGAGCACGGGATGTCCCTGCAGCAATGCGTGATGCACGGTCTCAAACGCGGTCTCCGGATTGCTCCCGGACCACGTGTTGTGAGCGAAGCCCAGCAGGTTTGCAACGATTTCAAAAGGGCTGTCATCGAGCACCGACCGGGCAAGGTTCGGGCGCTGCGGATCGAAGACCATTACGAACACGGTACCTGAGAGAGCCGCGATGTGCTCAAGCGGTCGCGCCTCACCTCGCTGGGTCAGCAACGAGCGCAGCGCGGCGAGAGCCTGCATCATCTGGCCGTTACCATCGGAGTGTGCGGGCACCCCTTCGATCACGCGTGAGCGTTGCCGCATCACTTCCGCCTGCTGCTGTTCCTGTTCCTCGCGCTTGCCGTAATATATCCATCCTATACTGCGCTTGGCCATCGCGGCGGAGTGCGTGTCCGGATACTGTGCGATGACCTGCTCGTAAAGCTCTTCAACCTCGGCAGGCTCCGCGCCCCTGCGCTCGATGGCGCGCGCCCGCAGCAATGCCGCCTGCGCAGATTGCCGGACTTGATCGCCGTAGCTCTCGATTAACTCCCTCGCCACCTCGGCTGCGCGCTGATAATCCTCGTTCTCAAAATGAGCCTGCGCTACCTCCAGCAACCCACGGGCGCAAAGTCCTCTTCGGTCCCCGAAGCGCTCGCGCATCTCGTCCCACGTCTGACGCACCGCGGCCGGATCGCGCAATACCTTACGCTGGATCGCCATCACACGCATCATCGCGTCATCCACGTAGGGACTACTTGGATAGCGGTCGATGATGGCCCGATACTGCAACAGCGCCGCCGACGGTCTTCCAAGCTCCTCGGCATTCACGTACGCCAGCTTGTACAGGGCATCATCGGCCAGTTCGCTCCGGGGATGCTCCCTGACCAGTCTCCTATACTCCTCCGCAGCCATTTCAAACTGCCCCTGCGCGAGGAATGCTTCAGCCCTGCGATAGAGCCGCTCCGGTCGCGACGAGCAGCCCGCCCCTATTACCATCAGGCCGCAGGTTACCAGCAAGAGTCTGTGGAGCCGCGTCACAGATTCTGCACCTCTTCCAGTGCAAGGGCCACACGCGGCAGTTGATCTGACATCTCTGGAAATATCTCCTCGAGCGAGCGCACGAAGTCCGCAAGCTCATGCCTGATGATTCGTGCGCGGACGTAGCGCAGTTCGTTCACCTGACTCAGCGAAGTGCTGTTGGCGATCTCCTCCAGCACAAGCTGGACTCTCTCGCAATCTGCCACCGCCTCCCGATCGGCTCCACTCGGATCGTCGAACTGAAAGGTGATCTCGCGCATCACAAGTGTCAACTCCTGACGCACTATCCTTTGCCTCAAACACTCGTATTTGAGTTGCGCAATGTCCTGGCTGACACGTGAGCGCTGCACGAAGACCGCCGTCCAGACTCCCAGTGCGATCAGAAGGAGAGCCACCAGCATGCCTCGAAAAACGTTCCGTCGAACCTTCCAATGCGCACGGATGTCCGGCGCGTGCTCGCGCGAAAGATCGGAAAGCTCTTCCAGCAGATCTCGCTGCAGGCGCACGCCCTCGAGCCCGACCGTGCCGTCCTCGGCTGTGACCGATTTGAGAGCCCGGCGCGCAGCGTTGCGTCCTGCGCGATCAGCGATAAGCCGCTCACAGAGACGCCAGACCCGGCGCGCAGGGTCGGCATCAAAGCGTGGAGCCTTAAGTGCGACGAGGAGTTGCTCCCAGGCCTCACGTACCAATCTCTGAGCCTCTTCCTCGTCTTCCACCGCGCAGAGAAAGACCGCGTACATGCCATCCGCACAACGGTATAGTAGTGCATCGAGCGCCGAGGAATTGCCTCGGCGACAGCCGGTACGCAACTCCCGCGTGGTGCTCGACGCCATCAGTGATCCCTCTCGAAGATACTGTCGGGCAGATCCGTGTTGATTCGATAATTAGAGAACACAAGCTCGATGCGTCCGCCCTCATCCCGACGCATCATCGCCCCCGCCGCCATCTCCGCGACTATGCGCCCCGGCATCCAGTAACGGCCGTCGATCCTCTCGTGCTCGAAGTTAACGGTAAGCTGTCGTCTGCCTCCGCGCCATATCTCGCTGCGAAGCAGCAGGAATCGCTCGCTGTCGATCCACACGAGGACGCGGCCGGCCCCGGGCCTATCCTCCCGCGGCGTAAGTTTGATGGACCGCACGGGGCGACCGCCCAGCGTCCCATCTCCGATGAATGATGCAGTCGCATACTCCTCTACATGCGTCGACAGATTCCCCATCATCAGCGCGTCGCGGGGGATGAACACCAGCCCTTCAGATTCCACGTGAACCATGTCGGGACGCTTGAAGTACACCCGTGCGGTGCGGCGCGGAATCTGCAGATTTGGCGAGTCAACCCTCACCGTCACTGTCGCCGTGTAATCCCGCACCTGTTCGGTAGCCCGCAGCGCTCTGTCAAGCATAGACATGGCGCCATCGGCCTCACATTGCTTTGCGGATGCGAGAATTGCCACGACTACCACAATTCCAATCGGCATCAGGCGCCTCAACTCGTCACATCCCTTCGCTGGAAAACAATTAGGGCGACTGCCATTGAGATCAGGGTGTAACCTGCGAGATATGCTCCGGACGCCAGCAACGCGCCCCGATCGATGGTCGCCCTGAAAGCCTCCCGGTAAAGATCTAGATGCGCTGTCAGCAGATGTGGCTCGATAGCCTCGAAGTAGGGCATGACGCCGACTGCCCCGCTCACCAGCAGTATCGCCACCGTCAGTCCGGCCGCCGCCATAGGGCTGTCGAAGATCACGGACAGCATCAGAGCCAGCGCCACCACGGTACACATGGCCGCACAGGCCAGCCCATATCCCGCCGCCAGGCGCCACAGTCCGGTCCGCGGCTCGAAGACGGTCAGGCCTCCGCGGAAGACCACGAGATCTCCCCACCCGAACACGAGTTGCCCCAGTCCGAGTGCCACCAGCCCGAGAAACAGCGTCAGTGCGATGGCGTAGCTCCAACCCGCCGCGAGCTTCGCAAGCAGAATCGTACTGCGATGCACCGGTCGGGCCAGCAGCATCCTTAAGGTGCCCGAATGTCTCTCCCCTGCCACAAGCGCCCCGGCGACCACCGCAATCAGCAGCGGCATCAGGACCGCAAGTGTCACGTCCATCACCGCACGGGACACGAACAGCGCAGTGATCGTCCGCCCGGCCAACACGAAGTCCGAGCCTATGCGCTCCTGCACATCGAGACGCTCGCGCTGATGATGGCTGCCCCAGGCGATCAGTGCCACCAGCACGAGTATTATGGCGAAGCTCATATAGGTCACGCGCTGGCGGTAGAGTTTGTTCATCTCACCCCGCAGGGCCGCAAGAGTCATCCTCCACCCCGCTCACTCATAGGACTCATCTTGCCCGTTGGATTGTTCCTGCGTGCCCGCGCCGGTGTCAGCCGGGTGGCGCATGGTGTCCATGTAGAAGCTCTCCATCGTCCGCCGCATCGGCGATACCTCGTACACCCGCACGCCGTCGCGCACCAGCATCTCGTTCAGATCCGCGGCGTCGAGCGTCTCCGCCAACACTTCGATCTTCCCATCTTCAGTGGTCTCCGCCTCAACTCCCTCCACACCGCCGAGTACCCGAAGCGCTCGCCTCGGATTGTCCACCACGAAGCGCACTCCGGACCTGGTAGCCTCCAGCATCCCTCCGACCTCGCCCTGTGCTACCACCTGACCGTTAGAGATCACTGCCACGTGGGTGCAGGTAAGCTCTACCTCAGCCAACAGGTGGCTCGACAGGAAGATTGTCAGTCCCTGCTCGTGCAGTGACAGCATAAGCTGCCTGATGTCTGCCAATCCCTGGGGGTCGAGGCCGGACGCGGGCTCGTCTAGTATCAGGAGTTCGGGGTGCGGCAGCAGCGCCTGGGCGATCCCAAGGCGCTGGCGCATTCCGTGTGAGAAGCCGCCGACGCGCCTGTTGGCCGCTTCGACCAGATCAACCGTATCCAGCACCTCCATGATCTCCTGCCGCGAGCAACCGCCGGAAAGCGATGTGAGTAGCGACAGATTCTGGTAGGCGGTGAGATGCCGGTAAAAGTTGGGCTCCTCGATCAAGGCTCCGATCCGGCTTCCCAGGGAGAGACGATTCTCGACAGGTACGCCGAGCACCCGCACCTCTCCTGACGTCGGCCGGATCAGACCGGTGAGCGCGCGGATCGTGGTGCTCTTGCCCGCTCCATTGGGACCGAGAAATCCAAAGAGCGAGCGTTGCGGCACCGTCAGATCGAGGCCGTCCACCGCCCTGACCCTGCCGAATCGCTTGGTCAGGCCCCGTGTCTCTATTACAGCGCTACCGCTCAGCGACGACATCCTCTCTTGCCAGCCTTACCAGCGCCGCGCAGATCTGATCCTGCAAGCGCCGCACGGGTGGATGCTCGGAACTGTAACCGTTGAAGATAATGCTGAATACGAGCCACTCACCGTCATAGGTGATCAGGTAGCCCGACAGGGCGGAGACGCCCCGGAGCGTTCCCGTTTTCGCGCGTACTCTGCCCTGTGCCGCGGTGCCGGTCATCCGCCGCCGAAGGGTGCCATCGACCCCTGAGGTGGGCAAGGCCAGGATAAACTCCTCCGCCGCACCCGCGCCGACCATGTACCACAGCAGCCGCACGGTCGTATGCGCACTCATCAGGCCCGATCGGCTGAGGCCCGAACCATCCGGCCATCGCTCTCCTCTGAGAAACAGTTGCCGCTCACCCCAGGTCTCCGCTGCAAGCAACTGAGGACATAGTTCGGGTCTTCCCGCGGCCGCCGGCATGCGCGCCATAAGCGCATCCGCCAGCGCATTGTTGCTTGGTTTGAGGATGCGTGGCGCAAGCTCTGCAAGGGTCTCCCCCGGTTGTGCACCGGGCAGCCCGGAGCAATCCCAGTGTGGACCGAGAAGCTCGAGTGCCGTCGCTACCGCCACCAGCTTCATGTTTGAGGCCGGGATAAGCGGTCGATCTGCCCCCCGACTGAAGACCACCTCGGCGTTGTCCATCGATACCACCAGCACGCTGACCTCGGCCCGTTGCAGGATGCGATGAGTCAGTACACCGGCGATCTCATCCTGAACCTGCTTGAGATTGCTCCTGTTTGCCCCGACCGAAGCCAGACATCCGACAGTCAAAGCGGCTGCGATGCCCGCTGTATGCACGATTTCGCGCAGACGCATAGATCTCCTCAAACGGTGCTTCTGTTTGCACTCGTGATCGATCCGAACCACGCAGTCATTATACCAGCATGACCGTGAGCAGGTAAACACACCGATCTGGCCGTCGCAGGACCTTGACACCATGGGGGGCGTATGGTAGCTTATGCGTCAAAGGTGCAGCACACTCCCCCATACTGCGGAGACAGACCATGACGAAGGTTCCGACAGCCTATCACGGGTATTATCCGCGCCATGCATACCGTCCGCGGCGGAGGGAGTTCTGCTAATCGAGTCGCGACCCACGCAGATTTCCGGCGCCGCGGAGCTTCCCGCGGCGCTTTTTGCGTGTCCGAGTCGATGCGGTGTATGAGACAACGATCAATACGGCGCGAAGCAGGTGGCAGAAGATGGGGCCGAGCGATGGGGATATCAAGATATTCTCAGGAAACGGCAGCGTTGATCTAACTCGCAGGGTGGCGGGGGCTCTCAATACCCAAGTCTGTGATGCCCTTGTAACCAAGTGGGCCAATGACGAGATTCGCGTTCAACTGCGCGAGAACGTCCGCGGCCAGGATGTCTTCATATTTCAGTCATTTATAAACGAAGTAAGCGATCGTCTGATGGAAATGTGGCTGATGATCGACGCCGCCAGGCGCGCCTCCGCCGGGCGTGTCAACGTGGTCATCCCCTGGTATCCATACTCGAAGCAGGAGCGCAAGTTCCGCGGCAGGGAGCCGATCTCAGCGCGCGTCGTGGCCGACCTCACGGTCGCAGCGGGAGCCGATCGCGTCGTTACGATGGATCTCCATGAAGGCGCAATTCAGGGCTTCTTTGACATTCCGATGGATCACCTTCCGCATCTGCCTGTGTTTCTTAACGCATTCCAGCGGGAGGGCCTTACCGGAACGAACACTACGATCGTCGCTCCTGACGCCGGAGCAGTGGAACGCGCCACCGAGTTGGCGCAATGTCTCGGTGGCGGGATTGCCGTGATATTCAAGCGTCACCCCGAGGGTAATCCCGAGGAGGCTGAGACGGTGGAGACTGTAGGTGACATCAAGGGCAGGCGCGCGCTGATAGTCGATGACTTTATCCTCGGAGGCAGCACACTCTGTAACGCCGCGGCCGAGGTCAGAAAGGCGGGCGCTACCGAGGTCAACGCGTGCGTCACCCACGCGATCATGGCCGGAGATGCTCCTGAGTTGATTGCCGACTCTGCTATCAACATCCTTTACACCACCGACACGATCCCTCCTCGACCGGACCTGCCGGATAAGGTGAAGGTCATCTCCGTTGCTCCTCTGCTGGCGCGGGCGGTGCGTCGCATACATGAGGACAGGTCAGTGAGCAAGCTCCTCGATGGCATGGCCGACGAGGAAAAGAACTGAGTCTGAGACGTTGAAGCCGATTGGGAGGAAAGACCCGTGGCAGATGCACAGGAGTTGATGCGCGAGACCATCAGTCGAATCGTGCCTTACTCCCCGGGCAAGTCGTCCGCGGAGGTCATGGAGGAACTGGGCCTCGATGAGGTCACCAAGCTGGCTTCGAATGAGAATCCGCTGGGCCCCTCACCGCTGGCAATCGATGCGATGCAGAATCTGGCGTCGGGGGTTCACGTCTATCCCGATCCCCAGGCAATCGAGCTTACCGAAGCGCTTGCCGACAGACTCGAGGTCGAGCCGGAGACGATCATCGTGGGGCGCGGATCCGATGAAGTCATCCACATGCTGGGTCTGGCCTTCGTGGATGAGGGTAGCAACCTGGTTTTCTCGGATCCGCCCTTCGCACTGTATCCGATGACCGCGCGAGTGATGGGCGCCGAGGAACGAAGCATCCACGCGCGCGACTACCGGCACAACCTGGAGGCGATGGCCGAGGCAGTGGATGACCGGACGAAGCTGATCTTCATCTCCAACCCGTACAATCCGCTGGGATCTATCGTCACCGCCGACGAGGTGGATGATCTAATGGCGACGGTGCCGGACACCTGCATCGTGGTCTTCGACGAGGCCTACTACGAGTACGTCGATGATCCCGAGTATCCGGATACTCTGCGCTACGTACGCGAAGGTGCGCGCTGCATAACTCTTCGGACCTTCTCGAAGGCCTGGGGTCTTGCGGGACTGCGTGTGGGTTACGGTGTGGCGCCGGTGGACATCATTGAAGTGCTCAAACAGGTGCGAGAGCCCTTCAACGTCGGCATCATGGCCCAGGCGGCGGCGGTAGCGAGCCTGCGCGATCCCGATCAGGTACCTCGCAGCTTCGAGAATAACGTCGCAGGCAGGCAGTTCATGTACGAGCAGTTCAATGAGATGGGTCTCGAGTACGTCCCGACCCAGGCCAACTTCATCATGGTGGACACAGGCATGGACAGCACCCGGTGTTTTGACGCTCTCATGCGCCGAGGTGTAACCGTGCGCACCGGGGAGATCTTCGGAATGCCGACGTGGATACGCGTGACGATTGGAACACCGCAGCAGAACGGGAGATTCGTGGCCGCGCTACGCGAGGTTCTGGGGCAACAGGACTGATCCGGTTCAACTCAACGCAAAGGGTGGTGAGCTCAGATGATTATCGTGATGAGTCCCGAACACACCGATTCGGACGTGGAGCGAGTCGTCGAGCGGTTGGGTGAGAGAGGTTACGGGCATCACATTTCGCGGGGTGAGGAGCGCACCATCATCGGCGCAATCGGTGCCCCAGATCACGAGAAGGAGGTCGTAGCGGGCCAGCTCTCCGTACTGCCCGGCGTGGAGCGCGTGGTACCGATCCTCAAACCGTACAAGCTCATCAGCCGGGAACACAACCCACGACCCGGAACCGTGAAACTGGGTGAGGCGAAATTCGGGGCCGGACAGGTGAGCGTGATCGCAGGTCCCTGCTCGGTAGAGAGCCAGGAACAGGTTCTGCAGACCGCCCGAGCGGTAAAGGAAGCCGGTGCCGGAGTGCTGCGCGGTGGAGCCTACAAGCCGCGCACATCGCCATACAGCTTTCAGGGCCTCGGCAGGGAGGGGCTGGAGTTTCTCGCCGGAGCGCGCGAGGAGACCGGCCTGCCCTTCGTCACCGAGGTCATGGATGTGCGTCAGGTGGAGTTGGTGGCGGAGACCGCCGACTGCCTCCAGATCGGTGCCCGCAACATGCAGAACTACGATCTGCTCAAGGAGGCCGGTGCCTGCGGTCGGCCGGTTATGCTCAAACGCGGCCTGTCATCGACTATTCAGGAGTGGCTGGAGGCGGCCGAGTACATCGCGGCGGCGGGCTGTCTCGATATCATTCTGTGCGAGCGGGGCATTCGCACCTTCGAGACCGCGACTCGCTTCACACTGGACCTTTCTGCAGTTGCGGTAGCGAGGCGAGAGACATTCCTGCCGATCGTCGCGGATCCGAGTCACGCTGTCGGTATGAGTTCGCTGGTGACGCCGATGGCGCTTGCCGCGGTGGCGGCGGGGGTTGACGGACTCATGATCGAGGTGCATCCGCGACCGGACACGGCACTCAGCGATGGCCCGCAGTCGCTGACGCCTACAGCTTTCAAGGAACTGATGCCGCAGCTACGAGCCGTCGCTGAGGCGGTAGGCACTCAGATGTGACGGGGAGGCGGACCCACTGAGCTTCGAGCGGACCGCAGTCATCGGCATCGGTCTAATCGGCGGATCATTTGCTCTCGCCGGGCGTGAGGCAGAAGTGCTCGGCGAGGTCATAGGGGTGGCGCGCAGCGAGCGCACCCTGCTTGAGGCGGTCCACCTCGGGGCGGCGGATAGAACCACCGACGATCCGCTGGAGGCGGTCGCAGATGCCGACCTGGTGTATATCGCCACGCCTGTGTCAACTATCGCCCGGATTATCACCGTG
>PXBW01000240.1 GCA_003566775.1 candidate division WS1 bacterium | reverse complement strand
TTACGGCAGAGGAGGACCCGTGGGAGGGCATGATGCGCCACGCACGCTCGCTCGCCCCGCGTCACGATGAGCTTAACGCAATCCTCGATGCGGAGGATCGCGCCGACGAGGAGAGATGAGCAGGCGCGGAGAGTCGGAGAGTATCGTTCATAGCGACGTTGCCGAGAACCATCATGCCGACTCTCGCAACCACCCTTGGAATGGCGATCAGAGGTCAAACTGCGGCAGCCACTGCCTCTGCGCCTCCAGCATCTCATCCACCATCTCGCGCGTCTCCTGCAGCGACAGCACCGCCGAGGTCAGCGGGTCGAGCATGATTGCCTGATAGAGCGCGTCCCGGTCGCCCTCCAGCGCGGCCTCCACCGCCAGCGCCTGTGAGCGCACGTTGCTCTCGTTGAGGCCCGCGAGTTGCTCCGGCAACGCTCCCACGTAGCACGGATGAACCCCGCGCCCGTCCACAAAGCACGGGACCTCCACCGCGCAGCCCTCTCGCAGATTCGTGATCAGCCCCGTGTTTGGCACCGACACATTCACATGCGTCGGAGTGTCGTTCTCGATCGCCTCGATGATCATCGTCGTGTACTCGTGGCTGCGCTGGCCCGGCAGCGGCTCGTCGGAGACAAGCTCCTCCTCCATCGCGTCGGCGCGCGCCCGCCACTTGTTGAAGTCCAGCGCATCGACGTCGCGCGATTCGAGGTCAAACTGCTCCATGATCTCGGGCCTGTCACGGAACCACGGCGTGTACTCGGACATGTGCCGCGTGCTCTCGGTGACGAAGTACCCGAAGTGCCGGAAGATCTCAAAGCGCACGGTGTTGTCGGCGAAGATCTCCGGGTCCTCCATCTTTTCGCGCAGCAGCGGGTACAGGTCCTCCCCGTCGCGTTCGAGGCGCAGGAACCATGCCATGTGGTTTATCCCCGCGACCCAGTACTCAAGCTCCTCGAGAGGCACATCCATGTACTTCGCAAGCTGCCTCGAGGTCCCCTGGACCGAGTGACAGAGGCCGTAGTGCGGCAACTCCGGCCGCGCCACGTTCATCAGCCAGCAGTTGATCGCCATGGGATTCGAGTGCTGGAGGATCATCGCGCCCGGTTCGGCGACCTGCAGCATGTTGTCGGCGGTGTGAAGCAGCGCCGGGGCGTTGCGCAGGCCCTGAAAGATTCCCCCCGGCCCGACGGTGTCGCCGACTGACTGATCGACGCCGTACTTCAGCGGGATGCCGATGTCGGCCGGGCGCGGATCGGCGCCACCGACACGGATCGACATCACCACGTAGCGGGCGCCTTCGACCGCCTCGCGGTTGCTGGTGGTGACGGTCAGCTTCGTGTGCGCCTCGCGCTCTTCGATCAGCGCCTGACCGTAGCGCGAGACCAGATCGAGTCGATCCTCCGCCACGTCCATGAGCGCAACCTCGTCCGGTGTGATGCCCTCGATGGTCATCAGGTCGATCATTACGCGGCGTGAGAACGATGCGCTTCCCGCTCCGATGATTGCGACTTTCATCCTGTGTAGCCTCCCTGTCTTACTCATACTCTGCTTACGCGGCGCACCCCCGCATGTGCATCACAGCCCCTGACATCCGCCTTCACCCGAACTGTACCATGTAACCGTTGAATATCTCCGGTCCAAAGATCGCCATCGCCGCCCAACTGAGGCCTCCGATGAACAGTTCGCCGAAGGCCAGACCGAGAAAGAACGGCATCGCCCGGCGGTAGGCACTTGCCCCACCGATGCGGTTGATGAGCGCCTTAACCATCCACGCGGCAAAGAAAGGTCCCCAGAGGCAGTATCCGTAGTTTAGCGACATCGCGTAGCCCAGCGGATGCAATGGTGAGCGCACCATGCTGAAGCGTGTCAACACCAACAGCAGCGTAAACAGCGCGCCTCCCACGATAGCCTTCACCCGCGGCACATCGGGCAGCGCCGGATTCTCGACAGTCGCGTACGTCTGACTCCACTCCCGTGTGGCGGTCTGCACGTTGTATCCCCCGCCGGTCGTTCCACCATGCAGGACGTTCGCACCTACGTCGTAGTAACTGCCCAGGTTTACCACGTAGCCCAGCACCATGCCCACCGCGAACGCTCCTACGATCAGCCACGGCATTCCCCGTCGACTCATCTTCGCGTCCTCGGCCATCTTCTCGTTCTCGAGTTGATAGCCCATCATGGACATCAGATAGCCGCGGCCTATCCATGAGAAGCCCGCGACTCCCAACAGGTTGCCGAGATTACCCCCTGCAAGCCGCTCACCGCCCATGACGAAGTGCATCGTGTCACGCGTCTGCGCGAAGGGATAGGCCCACATGGTCGCAACCCCCGTCTCCGCGCGGATGCGACTGTACACGAGGCCAAATACCAGAAGCATTCCAAAGTAAGCTGCCGCCACGGGGATCGACATTCCCATGGTGACGACCCACGAGAGGATCGCGATGATGCCTGCGAGCGCGCCGAAGACCGCAACACGTGGCGGCAGCGGTTCGCCCGAGTGATCTTCGCTGCCGCGCCCGATCGCCGCGCGCACCATCCCGCCGAGGTGTCCGCGCCCGGTCCAGATTAGCACCGCCATCAGCATGACGAAGGCACCGGTTCCCTGCTGCTGGATGAACGGCCAGCCAGGCGCCGCGCGGTAGCCCACGATATGGGCCATGCTTTGCATCAACGGAGCCATGAGATGGAAGAACCAGACCGAGAACAGAACGTCGAGCGATACGAAGTATCCAAAGCCGACCATCTGCGGACGGTGGAAGAATGATAGCCGCCGGAACGGCAACCACGGCTGCTCGGTGAAGAAGCCATCCATACGAAGGCGTTCCCCAAGCGCGACGACGGCCGGGTTGTACGCGTTCGCGACATTCAGCCCGTGATGCACCAACACGATGCCGATGGCCGTCCAGACAAACGGGTCGCGAAAGAAGTCGCCCACCGCCTGCCGCGTGTCGGTCTCCTTCTCGGCGGTGATGTCCAGCGGTATCAGCAGCAATGGATAGCGTAATCGTTCATACTCAGACCATTGCCTGCGAAAGACGCTCACGAGGCACAGCCCTGTGCAGAAGAGGAGCAGGACGAAGATCGTCCATACGGTTAGCGGCTTCACCCACGCAACCCACGGCACCGTGCCTGCATCGGTGCCCTCGTACATCGTGCGTATGACCTCGAAATCGTCGGGGGCGAACCAGTCGGGAAGCTGTTCCGCAAGCTCCGCGGTCGGCTGCTGCGGGGTGGAGAAGTAGATCGGTGCTGTCATCCACGGCAACATAAGCTGGATAATCCCGAAGGTGGTCGGCGGCACCGCAATGACGAGGAATGCGTACACCGCGAGCAGTTCGCGCCGGGTCAGCGGCCTCCATCCATCCCGCTTACGCTTGGCCTTGCGCATCAGGCTGCGCACGGCCATCAGAAGCACCAGGAAGATGAGGGCGGGCGCAGGAGGCACGGAGCAGAGATAGACCGGGGCGAAGCGCAGCCCCGGCGTCTGCACAAGAGAGGCCTGGTGAATCCAGATGACTGAGACGATCGACAGGATGACTGCGATTACTATGGCGCGAAAGGTCATGCGTGCAGTAGCCTCCTGTCCCCTGAGAAACGGCATTGCCCGGTTCGCCGGATTGCGCCCCGAACCCTGCATGGCGCCGAGACCTGCGTGATCCTGACCCGGTTGGCTCCCTGCCATGGACCTTCCGACCCGTGAGGCACGTATGTGGGAAGGAAGAGGCCCTGCGGATCGCGAAATGAATATATGAGGTCAGTTTACGCCTGTTATCGGCGATTGAATGCCTTTCTGCCCCGGGTATGTCACACCCTCCCCTGACCTCCCCGGTTCCGACCGCCACACGATAGCTGCACCTCAGGAGTTGGAATGCATGAACGTGATGCTTATCATGGTCGATGAGATGGATGGTCGCAAGATGGGATGCGCAGGCTGGGAGGCAATACACACGCCGAACATCGACGCCCTCGCCGAACGCGGCACCATCTTCGAGAACGCCTACTGCGACAGCCCTCTGTGCGTTCCCTCAAGAGCCAGCTTCGTCACCGGCAGACACGTGCATGACATTCACTGCTGGGACAACACTTCCGCGTTTGACGAAAGCTGGGAGACCTTCGGTCATCGGCTGGAGAGGCAGGGAGTTCCGGTGACGGCGCTCGGGAAGATGCACTTCGTTGAGCCCTTCGACGACCACGGTTTCGAGCGCACTTTCGAGGCCGCACCCCAGGAGACCGGCGACATTTGCGCGGGCTTCCGTGACCCGATGTGCAGACGCAGGAACGCCCGAGAACGCCTGGAGCAGGCGGGGGCGCGGGAGCTCTCCGAGCACGTCGATAACGAGGTACACAGCAGGTCTATCGACTTCCTTCGCTCCAGTGAAGCGAAAGACGGCCCGTGGATGCTATGGAGCAGCTATCGCAATCCGCACTTCCCACACTTCGCGCCGGAGGAATACTACGATCTCTACCCTGAGGAAGAGATCGAGCTTCCGCCCATGGGAGACACGAAGCGCCTGAATCAGCTTAACCGCGACCTGCGCTATCACTTCGAGGTTGATGAGCCGGTTGATGAAGAGACCTGGATACGTAATGTGCGCGGTTACCACGCCCTCATAAGCTACGTGGATCACTTCGTAGGCGAGTTGATGGCCGCGCTTGATGATGAAGGGCTCGCGGACGACACTGTCGTCATCTTCACGTCAGATCACGGTGAGATGCTCGGCAGCCATGGCCTGTGGTGGAAGTGCGCTCCATTCGAGCCGTCAGTCCGCGTACCGCTTATCATGGCCGGGCCCGACATCGAAAAGGGAGAGCGCATCGAGCGGCCCGTGGGGCAGGTGAACCTCTTCCCGACCATCGTTGATGCCGCCGACTGCGAACTCACTGAGGAGGACGAGGACCTGCCGGGCGCAAGCCTGTTGCCCGTCGCCCGAGGAGACGGTGAGGACGATCTCCCCGACACGGTGATCAGCCAGTATCACGCGCACGGAGTGCGTAACGGCTGGTTCATGGTGCGCAGGGACGAACTCAAGCTCATCCACTACCACGGGTACGGGCACGAGATGTACGATGTCTCAGAGGACCCGGACGAGATGCGTGATCTTGCTCGCGACCCTCAATCTCACAATCAGCTCGCCCGCCTCGACGGGACACTGCACGATCTGGTCAATCCCGACGTGGTTGACACAACCGCGAAAGCCGATCAGGAGGCGCGCCTCGATTACCTGCGCGAGCGCGTGGGCAACGATGAGTTCGAGCAGATGGTCGCTGAGAAATGCGCATTCGACGATGAAGAATCGTCCACATGATATCGCAGGGTCTTTCGAGAGCCTGATTGCCGACCCTTCCGCAGTTCCTCCGGCGGGAACGGGTCAGGGCCGCGCCGGTCACGCGCGGCCGCTACTCGATCGTGAAGTCCGTAAGCTCGGCACAATCGATTGCCCTGCCCGCGTCAGGCACCGGCGGCGCCTCCGCTTCGATCTGTGAAAGTGCGATGTCATCGCCGTTCCGGAGGATTATCGCGTTTCGCCATGCACCCTCGACCTCCCGCCAGGCCACCGTCATGCCGGCAACGCGCAGCCTGCGCACGTGCCGCGCGAAAAGCGCTGCAGGGACATGCATCTTCCCGGCGGTCTTTGGCGCATCCCCGGTGAAATCCCCATCTACATCGCCGCCGGTAAGCTCCATGCGCAGATCGTGAAAACGAATATCCTCGATCGGATGGTCGGGATTCCCACAGATATGGAAGCCCTGTCGTGCCGCGACGTGGAGATGCGACAGCGAAACGTTGTGAATCGCCGCCGGATGCTTCGCGTGGACGCCGAGGACCATGTTCATCGGCATGATGACATCCATGATCATGTTCGAGAAGTGTACGTTCTCGATGCGTGTCCCATGAGCGCAACGGTGAGAGTAAGCGCTGTTGAAGCTGATGCCGTTGCGCGATTCGCGTATGACGATGTTTGAGAGCGTGCAATCACGGATCTCACCGTCACCCACTCCCACCCGGATCGCGTTGCAGGGAGTGCTCAGCACGCAGTTGCTGACCGCGACGTTCCGGCAGGGCTGCGCGTTTGCGCCGAGACGCTTGCGGTTAGCGCGCAGGGTGATTGAATCGTCGCCGGAGGTTACAATACAGTCGGAGACTGTCACGTCCTGACTGCAGTCGATGTCGATCCCGTCGCCGTTGGGTGTCTGCGGATGGTTGGTGATACTCAGGCCGCGAATGCGTACCCGAGTGCAGCTGAGAAGAAACAGCGTCCAGTAGGTGGAGTTGATCAGAGTGACATCGCGCACGGTGACGTCGGTGCAACGGCAGAAGAAGACCATCTGGCCGGGACGCCAGTCGCGGATCGAGAAGTTACGCTCCTTGTCGCGGTAGGTGGTGGTCTCCTCGCCGGGCGGAAGCGGTTCGAAGAAAGCGAGGCCGTTGCCGTCGATGGTGCCCTGCCCCGTGATGGCAACGCGCTCAGCCCGGTACGCGATCACGAGGTGGGCGCCGGTGGCGTTCTCAACGACCGACGCGGCGTTTTCGTCGAAGGCGTCATCGGCATTGTAATCCTCGCGGCGAGTGCTTCCGCGCAGGGTCGCTCCGGAGCACAGGTGCAGGTTGACGCCGCTCTTGAGGTAGATGGTGCCGGTCAGGTAGGTACCCGGCGACACCAGCACCACGCCTCCGCCGGCATCGTGACAGCGGTCGATCGCCTCCTGCAGTGCGGCGGTGTCGATGGCCTCACCGTCGCCCACCGCGCCGAATTGCCGCACATCGTAGTGCCCGGATGTCTCAGATGGCTGCATGAGCATGCGCTCCTTGAGGTGACATTGAAGTGCGAAGCAATCGGATCTGCATCAGACCGGGCGCCTCAGGGTCGTGAGTTTTGAAGGAAGAGCAGATGCGCGGCGGCGGTCGACTGCGTCCAGTCGTCGATCAGGCTGCGGGCCTCATCGACACGGCCCTCGCGCAGAAGCTCCTCGGCACGCGCCTCCATCAGCAGCGAGTTCCGATGCAGGTGCTGCTCCAGTACCTCCCACGTTTCGAAGTCATGCGGCAGTTCCGCGCAGAGTTCGTAAAGCGAGCCATCCACCAGCGAAAGCGGCGTCGCGGTGCCACCCATGTAGAGCGGAAACGCGAGATGGACCGCCGGGAACGAGAACCAGGCGCGGGTGAGGTGCTCTGGGAACTCGGGATGCACCCGAACCGTGAGTCCGGCGATGCTGTTGCGGCCGCGGTGGATTCTTGCGTCCGGGTTCCTGGATATGTTACGGAACTCGAGGAAGCAGACCGGCTCCTGGAGCGCCTCAAGCATCTCGTCGGCGTTCCCCTCCCAGGTCCGCGTGATATGGGACTTGCCCTCGATCCACCGGTAGGTCAGCGATCCGGGGTCGGAGTTGTGACTCACATCCAGTATCCGGCCCTCGCGGTCCGCGAGTGTCCAGCGCGATCCGGGTCTGCCGCCCGCATACCAGCCGTTATCCGTGAAACGCCGGATGATCTCCAGGGCCTCCTCGCAGTTGGATGCATGCTCGCCGATGTAGCGCTTCATCAGCCCGTTCATGATGCCGACGTCCTTGCGGATCGTGGATCGCGGACCGCCCTGATCTGCAGAGCCGACGAGGCCCTTCTCGTTGACCATTACCGAGATCGAGCGTGAGGTGGTGTAGGTCACCGCCATCAGCCTGTTGATGCCGGGAAGGTGTGTGTCCCAGATCGCGCCGGTCTGACGATCCGGTCGGTTGTCCCGGGTCCGGTGAAAGATCGGGGCATTGCCGTCTGTGACGCTGCTGGAGACAGTGTAAGAGGTGCAATCGTCGGCCTCCTCGGGCCGGAACCACTCTCTGCCGCCGGCCGCGGTGGGGCCGATGTAGAACAGTTGCGCCACGTAGACCTCGGGATCCAGATCCGCGGCCTCCGCGATTGCCTCGGCCTCCTCTATCCAGTGGGGCGCGATCTCCTGCACCACCTCGACCATTGGCGCGACCAGTTCCAGCAGGTCCTCGCGCGAGTGGTCGTTCGCCGCACCGCGTTCCAGCCAGGTCTGCTGTCCGCGCTGCAGCGTCTCGCGGTGCAACTCGCCGAATGCAGTGCCGATCTCCAGCGGCGATCCCGACAGTGTTCGAACCATGCGCGGCCAGTCGTTGCGAATATCCATGTGCATCGCTGCCTCCGATCGGTCGGTGAGCCAACTGCCGAGCAGACCTGTGTCCGATACCTCATCATCGCGGCCCTCGTGAAGAGCGACGATCTCGTCCTCCGACAGTGCGCGCCCGTAGAGCTTCAGGTCGCGTATCTCGCCGTGGAAGTGGTTACGCAAATACGCCGATGCGCCGATGGTATTTCGACTGCCTACCTCTGCCGTGAAGGTGTTCTCAGTAAAGGATGGCTCCACCTCCGTGTGCTGACGCTCGCCATTGACGTATATGGCGATCTTATCGGCAGCGACATCGACGATGCCCACGATGTGAAACTCCTCGCCGGTGGGCCATGTAGCGGTGGTCGGAATGCTCTGAATGTCCTCACCGGCGCGGCTTCTGGCGCCGACTCTGATGCGATTGTCGTCGAGGAAGCCCAGCACGAACTTGGAGTAAGTCTGCGAGATGGTGAGGCAGAGGATCTCGTTACGCCGCCCCCCGGAAGCTTCGTCGAGCGTGGCGCGCACCGAGACGCTGGCCTGCGGCCCGTTCCCAAGCGCCGCCGCCACTGCCGGGGGCAGGTCGATATGCGTGCTCGAGCCGTCGAATCGAGCGGCGAAGGAATCGCAAGGGAGCACGAGAGCGAGCACCACCAGGATAGGTGCGAGGAGAAGGGCCGATCTCGCCATCGTTAAGCTCTCCTTCCGACGACCATCAGACGACATCTGCGCCTGCCGACAGAACCGTGCGCCTTCCACACCGAACTTTCGATGATTCTACGCCAGAAGCCGACTTCACGCGGATCGGCTAACCTGTCAATTCGCTCAGGAAGTTGTGCGTCTCCGCTGCCGCGGCGTTGACCTCGTCGAGCGTCTCGCCGCCGAGGCACTCCACGATGCACGGACCGTCGAACCCCACGTCGAAGAGTTCCTCGAAGACGCTCTCGAAGCTCACCACTCCGGTGCCGGGCAGGATGTTGACGCCTTCCTTCTCCCCAAGACTGTCCTTGATGCACATCGCGACCACGAACTCTGCGCAGACACGCAACTCGTTGATCGGATTGAGGCCGCGGTAATGCACGATGTTCCCCGGGTCGTAGTATATTCCGAAGCTCTCATGATCGATGCGATCCACGGCGTACACCAGATCCGCACCGGTGTCAGTGATGCCTCCATGCGGCTTGAGCGTAAGCATTACGCCCTTCTCCTGCGCGTAGTCGCAGCAGGCGGCCATGGTGTCATAATAGAGGTCTTCGTGTGGGCCGCGCTTCGTGCCGCAACTCAGCAGATACTCGGCACCGAAGGCCGAGGCCGCATCGATGAAGCCGCACAGCGCTTTCTCGCTCGCCTTTGCGCCGTCCTCCAGCGGAAGGCTGATCAGGCAGGTGGAGGGAGCGAGGCCCGCCGCCTCTACCTCCTCACGGCGCTGCTTCGCGACTTTCGCGGCTGTATCGGGACCAATGATCCACTCGCCGCCCATCCGCATGGTCCCCACCAGGTCGTAGTTCGCCCGTGCGGTGCCCTGCAGGAACTCCTCCCACGAGTAGTCGTTCCAGGGCCGGGTGAAACATCCGAGCTTGATCGCCATTATCATGTCATCCTCTCAGAATCCTCAACTCAGCACACGTTCAGAACACCTCTCGCGCCCCTCAGCCCAGGTCCATCTCAAAGCGCGTGTAATCGCTGGTGTCGAACCATTCCGGCTCGTACGCCCACGGCGCACCCGCCTCGGAGTAGGTCAGGCTCTCCTCGTAGCAGCGGTCGAGCAGTTCACCGATGCCGTTGATCCCGGTGAACATACTGTCGTCTCGCGGCTCGCGGGTGACGTGCTCATCCGGGATAGTCCTGGGCGGCGCGCCAGACTCGTATGCTCCGTTCACCGCGACGGTGATCGGGCGCGTCATCGCAATCGAGGCATTGAGGACGTCATCCTCTCCGCGCAGATAGCGGATCGCGTTGCGGAATACCTCGTGGTGCTCGCTGCGACCATCCGACTCGATGGTCTCGGTTGAGCCGTCTGCGTACGCAATCTGTGTCGCGTCTCTGTGACTCCAGTGAGCCACACCGTCGCTGCCCTCGATGCGGATGAGCGGACCGCGCGTCTCCCATCCCGCCAGCGTCACATTGTACACGATCTGTGCGCCACCGGACGCCGCG
>PXBW01000114.1 GCA_003566775.1 candidate division WS1 bacterium | reverse complement strand
GGGCGGTCGCGCCCGTGGCTGATCGCGGCCTCAACCGGCTTCGTGCTGGTGCGCATGATCAGGGGCGGCCTGGGCACACTCCCCGGCAAGCTGCTGCTCGCGGGGCTGATCGGCTGCTGGTGGGGCGACTACCTCGGCCCGGTGAACTTTCTCGGTTCGGTGATCGCCTTCGGCCTCGCGCACCTGCTCTTCATCGGCGCCTTCGTGGCGATCGGCATCGAGCGCTCGCGCCTCGCGCCCGCGGCGGTGGTGGCGGCGGTCGCGGGAGTGCTGATCGGCTGGTGGCTGCTGCCGCACGTATCGGCGGCGGAGCGCCCGATGATCGTCGGATACATGGTGGTCATAAGCGCGATGGTGGTGCTGGCGTGGGGAATGCGCGCCGACCCGGCGCGCGGGATACTGGTGGCCGCGGCGCTGATCTTCTACGTCTCGGACATCTTCGTGGCGCGCTGGCGCTTCGTCTCACCCGGCCCCGAGAACGCGTTCCTGTGCTACCCGCTCTACTACGCCGCCTGCCTGCTCTTCGCGCTGGCGCCGGTGGGCGCTCAACGCCGGTAGAAGCTCTGCAGCTTCGGCGGCAGGCCCAGGTAGGCCGGGTAGAGTTCGTCATATACCGAGCGCTGCTCGGAGGGTTCGATGGTGCGCTCACCAAGCCGCGCCGCCTGCCGGCCGTCTGCCACGGAGGCGAAGACCTCCGCGCCGATGAAGGCGAAGATCGCCGCGCCTGCGACGGTCGCCTCCTCGTTTGCGATGGTGGTCACCGGCAGCCCGGTGACATCCGCGCGAAGCTGGTTCCATAGCCGATTCTTAGCGCCTCCGCCCACGAGTCGGATGCCCTGCAGGGAGAAGCCGGTGGCCTTCTCCAGCACGTCCACGGCGTGGCGAAGCTGGAAGCACAGGCCTTCGAGGCCCGCGCGGTAGATCTGCTCGCGCGAGGTGTTCAGGCCGAGGCCGAGGATGGTGCCCTTCGTGTGCCATGGAGCGGTGGGGCCGGTGTCGGGGACGAAGCTCGGCAGCATCATCACGCCGCCCGCACCCGGCTGAATCTCCTCTGCGCCCGCGATCATCCGCTCGTAGGCCTCGCCGCGTTCCTCGATCTCCCCGAAAAAGCGCTCGCGGATCCACTCCAGCGGTCCTGAGCCCATCATCAGAAGCTGCGGGTTCCAGCGTCCCGGCTCGGCGTCGGCCTCGATGATCAGCCCAGCCTCAAAGCCGTCGCGGGTCGCCTCGTAGCTGTCCTGGCGCAGCATGAGGATCTCCCAGGTGCCGGAGGAGAGAATCGCCTCGTAGGGGCGCGCGCCCGATCCAACCGCCGCGAACTGCGTGTCATGCCCCGCGGCCACCACCGGAATGTCCTCGGGTAGGCCGGTGCGTTCGGCGGCGTCGGCGGTCACCGGGCCGATCACCTCGCCCGGCTCCACCCAGCGCGGGAAAAAGCCCGGATCGAGTCCCGCCTCGCGCAGGATCTGCTTCGACCAATCCCGCTGCGCCATGTCCATCGCCATCATCGTGCCCGCGGCGGTGGGGTCGATCGAGCGCTCGCCGCACAGCATCATGCTCAGCAGCCCGGGCATCATCAGCCACTCGTCGGCCTCATCGAGGGCGCGTGGCTCGTTCTCGCGCAGCCAGATGAGCTTGAGCAGCGTGTCGAAGGGGATGACCTGGTAGCCGGTGACACGGAAGAGTTCCCACGGATCGATGCGCTGGCCGATCTTCGCGGCGAGTTCTTCGGTGCGCGGGCACTGCCACGAGATGACCGGGTAGGTGAGTTCGCCATCGGCGCTGACCGGTGCGCCGTCCGCGCCGAAAGTCGTCACGGTCACCGCCTGCACGCGCTCGCTCTCTATCCCCTCCAGCGCCTCGGAGCAGGCATCGGCGAGCTTCGCGAAGACCTCGTTGAGCGGCCAGATGCGCCAGTCATCGGGCGCGTCATCCTGGCGGACGGGATCATTGGGGCGGCTGGCCGATGCGACGACCTCTCCTGTGGCGTCCACGGCGACGGCGCGGGCGTTGGTGGCGCCGCAATCCAGCACTACAGTGAGGCGATCTGACATGAAAAGCAACTCCCTGCAGATGATACTGTTCTGTCCGCTGCCCATAGGGTTTCACCCGAGACCTGCATCAGACCTTCATGAGAAAACCGCCCGCATGTCGGTTATCCAGATGCAGAGCGTCTCTTAGTCATGAGTGCTCTGCAAGGTTCATCCGACAGGAAAATGGTGGAAGATACTGATTGAAGACTGGCTCCGGGACGTGTACACTTGTAGAGGTACGACACAGCGCTTAGTCTGGTGGAGAGGTGGCATCTGTATGAAGCTAAGAGTAGTTGTAGTCGTCTTGACTCTCACCTTCCTCGGGCTCTCGGCCGCGTGGGCCCAGGAGGCGGTAGATGTACCGACGCTCGGGGAGCGAATGGCCTACGCCCTTGAAGAGGGCGAGTATGACGTGGCCTACGAGTCTGCGGAACTCCTGATAGAGGCGCAGCCTGAGGACCTGACGCAGCTTGAGCCGGAAGAACAGTACTGGATCGGACGGGCACACCTGGTTATGACGGCACGTCTGTTCGATATGTGTTGCGACCAACTGCCGCAGGAACACCACGCAAGCTTCGCGGCATGGGTGAGGAACTGGATACTGCATCCGCACGTGAGGACTATCGCCAGAGGCGAAGAGGTAGATATCGAGGACTACCTTGTCGAGGGACAGACAGTAGTCTTTGAGTTCTTCAGCCCCTACGGTGGGCTCGGTACTCAGGTCGGACAGGCGGCACAGGTACTCGCCAGCGAGCGAGATGATGTCGTTCTGATAAGGGTCAACATCAATCGTCCGGACGTCGAGCGAATCGACCTCGACTCGCCGGTCGCCCAGCAGTACGACGTGAACATCGTCCCACACTACATGGTTTACGGACCTGATGGGGAACTGCAGGCCGAGGGGCGAGAGGCGCAGATGCTGATCGCCGATCTCTGGCGGGAGACCGCGGGTCAGTGACCCCAACACCCTATCCCTGCGGGTAGTAATTCTCCTGTTCTCAGATCACACGGTCGCGTCGCGCGCCGTCGCGACGCGACCGTTTGTGGCGCCGGTGAGCCGTGTGCTCATCCGGGCGTACGCCTTTCGCCGGTACCGCAAGTAGGACGGGACGGCGTGTGCGAAAGGTCCCCGACAGGGGCGCCGTGAGTTCGGAGAACTCCGCCACAACGACAACGTCCCGCTTACTCCTCCAGGTGCATCTGCTCCAGGCCGACGATCTCACCGTCGCGTACCTGGAAGAAGCACAGGTGCGCGTCGGTCGCGACGCCCTCAACGAGCTTCTCGCGGTCGATCCCCGGCGCGATCATCAGCACGTCGTAACCGTCGCTTCGCTCGATCCGCACCGCGCGCGCCTCGTCGGAGGCAAGCTCCTCGCCATCGACCGTCACCGGGATGGTCTCGATGCTCCTGATGGCGAACTCCGCCCCCGTCTCGCGCCACTCAAAGGTCGAGACCCAGTTCGTCCGTGCGGCGTTGCGCCTGACCACGAGTGAGGGGATCGGTTCGATGCCGCGCCCGGTGATGCCGGTGCCGAGGAAGACGCGCGTCCCCTCCTCGCCGAGCATCGTCAGCCGTACCCGGCCGGTGTCCTCCACCTCGAAGTCGGTGTGCCAGGTGCCGTCGAGCGTGGCGGTACGCACGTCCGTGATGTGCTGGTAGCCGTGATCCTCGCCCAGCGGTCCCTCAAGCGCCTCGGTGTCGAAGGGCGGCGCGTGCTCGCCGATGTTGTGATAGGCCCAGTCGGCGACGCGCTCCTCGCTCGCATCGAGGTCGAAGAGATCGAGCAGGTAGTCATCCGCGAGGATGAGAGTGCGGCGCATCAGCACATCCGGGTAGGCGGTATCGACCTCCGCCCGCGCGACCCGCGCGATCTCGCCGTCGTGGAAGGCCAGCAGTCGGCCCTCTGCCGGACGCTGGCTGCGCTCATCGAGCACCACCGTACTGTGCGAGATCGTCTGCTTGTACCAGGTGTGATGCAGCGAGGCCCCGTAGGCGAGGCGGCCGGGGTCCGGGGCAAGCTCGGTGTTGAGCGCCCAGAGTATCATCGAGAGCTTGTCGGGATGACCGTGACCGCCTCCATGCGGGCCCCATGCCATGTGAACGTAAGTCTGCTCCTCTTCAATGCCGTGCCGCAGGGCGGTGACGCCGACCCCGTCGAAGGAGTGACTCGCCTGCGCCAGGGGTGGCGCGGGCGGCAGTTCATCGACGCCCCAGAGCAGTGCCTCAAGACTGTTTCGATTGCCGCGTTCGGCGACGGTGACGAAGAGTTCATCGCCGAAGCGGGCGTGCGCGATCTCGTACATCGCGTGTCGCCCGGCGATCGACGAGCGGTTGCTGTCATTGACCGCCGGGTAGGTCAGGTCCGGGTACACGTAAAGCAGCGGTGTCTCGTAAAGCGAGCGGTACACCTCGTTGTCGTAGAAGTCGATGCCGGAGTGCCAGGCCGCCTCTACTGTGTAACGCAGGGCGTTGAGCGCGTAGTAGTGATAGTCCACCGCGCCTTCATACCAGAAGCCGTCGGAGAGCACGGAGTTGCGCAGTTGAAAGCGCAGCCCCGACGGGCCGTTGAGCGCGAGTGAGGCGAGTTCGGCGTCGCGAAGGCAGAAGCCGACGGCCGCGATCCCCGCGTTGTGCCAGCTTTGCCAGTTGCTGATGTTGCGATCGTTGCGGAGGATTACCTCCACCACAGCGCGCAGGTAGCCCTCCTCGGTTATCTCGCGGTCCTCGGCGGTGAAGACGCCGCTATGCAGGATGAGATCGTAGCCCCACGCGACGCCGATGATTCTCACCGATTCATCGAGCGTTTGAGCGAACAGACGCCCGGCGGATTGCCCCTGGCCGCCCCGGCTGTCCTGCAGGGGGAAGTCGCGGTAACGATGCCCGTAGGCGAGGAGAATCTCGCGCGCCTTCTCCGCGTAGCGCAGATCATCTGTGAATGCGTAGGCGAGGCCGAGCTCCTCGACTGCGCCGGTGAGGCGACGGTGCTGCCGCGCAATCACGACCTGATCCCATGGCCAGCCGGTGTGAACCTTCTCGCAGCGCGTGCAGACGTGCTCGGTGGGGGACTGCGTCCTCAGGCGCACGCCGCAGTCCTCGCAGACATAGTGATGGCTCCACTGGCCGCCCTCGTCCGGCACCTCGACCTCAAGGTCAAGCGCGCGGTCGCCGGCCGCCACGATCGCATCGAGGCGCTCGCTGGCCCAGTCATAACGCTCGGCGCGCTGCTTCGCGCGCTCGATTGTCTCCGCTGAGGCGAAGAGTAGCGGGCGCTCAAGCTCCGGCAGCGGAGCCGCCGCGCTGATCGGCGCAATCACGGGCGGCGTCCCCTCGTCGGCGTCGGGCGCGCTCACGGTCAGACGGCCCTGCTCCATGGTGAGAGGCTCGACGTCCTCGAGAGCCGCGAGAGATACGGAGAGCCCGACCTCGATCTCGACGGTCTCACCCGGCGCGATCTGCGGAGTGTGATCGCCGGGCAGTTCCGGCTCGAAGAGATCGAAGTCGCCTTCAACCGCCAGCGGGAAGCTCGCGGGCCGGTCGGTACGGTTGGTGATCTCAAAGCGATGAACGACTCGGTAGCGGTCATCGTCGCGGATTCCCTCATATCCGGGGTGCTCAACGGAAACAGGATCGCGCACGAGCCTCACCCCATCGATTCGAAGCACTGTGTCATCACGAGGCGTATTGTGCCAACCGGAGGCGCGGATCGCGAGGTAGTTGATGCTGTGCCATCCCGCGGGATTGCGCGCCGACCGCATGTCGCTCTCGAAGTCCAGCGCGATGAGCCGCCAGCCCTCCCAGTCCACGACCATGTGATGGTAGTAATAGTCCCAGCCCTCGCTGTCCTCATTGAGCGAATCGGCGACGATGGTGAGGGTCTGCTCGTTGGCGACCTCCGAGTTCATCCAGAAGACAAGCCTATTGTAATCGCTCCAGTCATTCGGGACGTCGCGGTGGAAGATGCCCGAGGTCTCGCGCACTTCCCACAGTCCGGAACGCTCGCCGACCCGCGCGTCGGCATCGTCGATGATGACGCCATCCCAGAGGGTCTCCGCCTCAAAGTCCTCTATCATCAGCGTGGTCGGCGCCTGGGCCACCGCGAGTGAGGCGCAGAGCGCGACTGCGAGCGCAAGCAGACCGAATCTCATGGGGGGTAACCTCCGGTTTGGTAGTGAGTCCTGTGCCGCTCATTTCGCGGCAGGGAGAATGAATACCTTCGCGAACGCTTTGCAGCGGCGGCCTCTCCGCTTCGCAGCGTGGCGGGGCAGGTCCGGAGGGCGCTGCAGGCGAACAGGGTGCCGTGGGACCATCGCCTGAAACAATGGAGGGCCGCTGATGAACCTTTACATACACACCGACATCGAGGGTGTCGCGGGGATGGTTCACTTCGAGAACCGCGATGATGAGGGGCGGCGCAACTGGAGCATTCGCCGGCGCATGTTCCGCCTGCTACCTGCTACCCAAACGTGGATGCGCCAGGTGCTGCAGTGATAGGGCCGCTGCAGGAGTACGGTCCGCTGTACCGAACTCCCAAGTAACAGAGTGGTCACATGAGTGTGACCGCGGTCGCTCCATCCATGGAGCGGCCCTAAGGAGGCGGTGAGGATGGACGATGTACAGGCAGTCAGTCGTAACGGCGAGGACGTGACCATCGACGGTGGTGCTGTCGAGGAACTCTCCACGGCGCTGGTTGGCCAGGTTGTGACGCGCGAGTCTTCTGACTACGAGCAGGCGCGGCTCGTATGGAATGGCATGATCGATCGCACGCCGGCGCTCATCGCGCGCTGCATGGGCACTGCCGACGTGGTCGCGGCGGTGAACTTTGCCCGAGCGCATGACCTGCTTCTGGCGGTAAGAGGCGGTGCGCATAACGCCGCCGGCTTCGGCACGTGCGACGGAGGCATGGTGATCGATCTGTCGCCCATGCGCGGGGTGCTGGTCGACCCCGATGAGCAAAGCGCGTGGGTGCAGGGTGGCGCGAAGCTCATTGACGTGGACCGGGCCACGCAGCTCTTCAGCCTCGCTGTGCCCGTAGGCGTGATCTCTGACACCGGTATAGCCGGTCTGACACTGGGCGGCGGCATGGGGCACTTACGCCGAAAGTACGGTCTCACCTGCGATTCGCTGATCGGCGCGGAGGTAGTCACCGCCGATGGTGAGGTCGTCCGTTGCAGCGAGGACGAAAACCCAGAACTGCTGTGGGGACTCCGCGGCGGCGGCGGCAACTTCGGCGTCGTCACCGGCTTCAACTACCGCGCCTATCCTGTCGGGCCGGAGGTCACACTGTCCTTCGTGTTCTACCCGCTGGAGGACGCCGAGGGCTGCCTTCGCTCCTACCGGGAGTGGACCGGCGAGGCCCCCGATGAGATCAGCACGGTAGTCGTCACCGGTGTCGTGCCCGAAGCTGAGCCCTTCTCAACCGAAGCTCGCGGACGGGCCTATCTTGCGATCCTTGGCATGCATTCGGGTGCGCCCGAGGCGGGGGAGAGGGAGGCGCAGCCTCTGCGGGAGTTCGCGACGCCGCTGGTGGACATGAGCGGGCCCGCCCCTTATCTCGCCGTCCAGACCCTTCTTGATGAGGATTACCCCAGCCACGAACTCAGGTACTACTGGAAGTCCACCTTCGTCGACTCGCTCGGCGACGAGCTTATCGGGCGGATCATTGAGTGGAGCCGGACGCAGCCGTCACCGTTCTCGACGGTCGACATCTGGCAGGGTGGCGGGCAGGTCGCCCGGGTCCCGGAGGATTCCGGGGCATTCAGCGGCCGGGACGCGCCGTTCCTGGTCAACGTTGAGGCCAACTGGAAGGCTCCTGCCGATGACGACGAGAACGTGCAGTGGGCGCGCGGGTTCTATGGGGACATTGAGGAGTTCTCAACTGGCACGATGTACTTCAACTTCCCCGGCCGGCTTGAAGAGGGCCAGGACCTGCTGCAGTCGAGCTTCGGGGACAAGTATGCCCGGCTGGCGAAGCTCAAGGCACAGTATGACCCGAAGAACATGTTCCGCCTGAACCAGAACATCGCGCCGCAGCCGTGACGGGCTAGGTGCGCCGGGGCGATTGTCCGGCAGGATGCGCTTGCAGCCTCCGCTATCCCGCCTGCGCCTCCGCCCGTGGTTGGCGCAGGCCACCCGCCATCGTGCGCCCGAGGGAGAGAATGTCAGTCGATCAACGTTTGCCGCTCTCATTAGGCCAGAGGCCAGCCATCCTCGAGTTGTTGGTGGCAGCCGGGCAGGTGCGAAGGCTTCTGGTTCGGCAGATCGAGATCGTTGATCGCCAGTGTATCCAGCGCGGCGATCATCTCATGACGGTGGCTGCTCGATGTTGTCGATGAAGCTCTCGATCAGAAGCCCGTTGAGCGCTCCGTTTTCGCTGAAGCACACGTCGTTCTCGATGCGAGAGAGCGTCGGCTGAGACGCCAGTTCATCGCCCAGGTGTTCATAGTCCGCCATCAGTTGAAGGAGACGATCTTGGCGCAGCAGGTCGGCGTCATCCTGGTCCTCGTAGCCGGAGAGCAGCGCGCAGAAACCGATCCGGTGGTCGAACTCGCGCATCGGGAGAGGGTCTGCGTCGGAGCTGATTCGACGGGCTTCAGAATCAGTCTGGATTCTCTTGTCCTCGCGGAAGGTGAAAGCAGCTTGAAAGGCGCATTATGTGCTCACGGCAGGAGGCCCCCCGAAATGGAGCTATGGTGTGCTCATACCCCATTTCGACGCTCCTGCCGCTTCACTTCCCGATCGGCCATGAGTACTCTGGGTTAGCTCATGGGAGGGATGGGCAGCCCTGCCCATCCAGGTCGTGCCGTGGCAGGTCCGGTGACCCCTGCAGGCGAACAGGGCGCCGTGGAAGCATCGCCTGAAACAATGGAGGGTCGCTGATGAACCTTTACATACACACCGACATCGAGGGTGTCGCGGGGATGGTGCACTTTGAGAACCGCGATGATGAGGGGCGGCGCAACTGGAGCATTCGCCGGCGCATGTTCCGCCTGCTCACCGACGAGGTCAACGCCTCCATCGAGGGCGCGCTTGAGGCGGGAGTTGACGGGCGCATCCTCGTCAACGACGCCCACGGGAGCGGGTACTCGATCATCTTCGAGGACCTCAACCCCGCCGCGCGGATCATCCACGGGCCGCTGACCCGCCAGCCGTTCTGGACGCCGAAGCTCGATGACAGCTTTGACGCACTGTTCTGCGTCGCACAGCACGCGATGGCGGGCACCAACGGCGTGCTGGCACATAGCTGCTGGTGCGTCAATGAAGAGTACTGGTTCGGCGAAGGTGGCATGGCGATGGCCCTTGCGGGGTATTATCATGTACCGGCAGTGCTCATCACCGGCGATGACACGGTCTGCGCCCAGTGCCGCGACCTCGTGCCTGAGATGGAGGTCGCCGTTGTGAAGGAGGCGCTGTCGCCCTACGCAGCGGTCTCGATGACACCGCCGGAGGCGCAGGAGACGATCCGCATCGCCGCCCGCCGGGCCATTGAGCGAATTGAAGAGATCCCGCCCTTCACCATCGAGGGGCCGTACAGCATCGGTCTCGTCGGCGGGCCGGGACAGGTCCCGTCGAATCCGGTCGAGGGCGATGACTTCCGCGATGTAGTATACGAGATACTCGTGCGCGGCTACGACTACGATCTGCAGCAGCAGGACCCGTGGCCGATGCACCCGGGCCGCGACGGCGTGTTCATGACGAAGGGGCAGCGTCGCCGTCTCGAACGACAGAGCGGAGAGAACGAGCAATGAGGTTAGATCCGATGGGGTGGAATACGGCTCACTTTTGACACTGTGCGGAGGTTCTGATATATTATGATTGGCCAGATTAGCACAGACAGTCAGATCCCGGCCCTGAAGCAGCACTACCGCCGAGGAGGGGTGTTCGCCTTGCGCACACTCGCGGTCTTCACAGCCGTCCTGTTCGTTGCCGCTACAGCCGTGGCAGGCACATTTACCATGCAGGGAGCGGGGGATTTGTCGATCGACATCACCTGCGACATTCCGCAGTTGGAGGGCGCTCAGCCCGAGGTCGCTGGTCGTGTCTCCATCGCTCCGGTCTCCGAAGAGATACGTCGTCTTCCCATGATTCTGTTCGTCAACGGTCAGGCCCGCGGCTTCACCAGTGATACCCGCGGCCAGTTTGACCTCGATGCCGATACACTGGGTGAGGGAGAACACACCCTCCGGGTGGACGCGCTGGATGGTGAGCAGTTGATCGCTTCCACCGGAAGCCTTCCTTTCACCGTTATGAGTGGCGCGAGGGCGGCCGAGCGGCAGGCGGGGGGGG
>PXBW01000218.1 GCA_003566775.1 candidate division WS1 bacterium | reverse complement strand
GTAGATCGGTTCGGCATTCTCCGCCCCCTCCAGCGTGTACTCCACCACCCGAACCTGCACGGGATTGGTGTCGTTGCGGCGATCTTTCTCGGACGGATAGAGACGGCTTAGATACGACCAGTCGGCCAGTCGTCTGCTGCAGGGCAGGCGCATGTTATTTTTCACCCGCCAGACCAGCTCCGCACCGTTCGCCCGCGCCTTCTCCCATAGCTTGAAGCTGTAGAAATTGCGGTCCGCGATACACAGCATACCCCTGTGCAGACCGGGCAGAATCTGCCCGGCCAGGGTCTTCTCTTCGGTGTGATAGTCGGCCATGCGGGCGCCGAACAGCACATGTGTGCCGCTTTCCACCAGCGACACCAGGCGCACCAGCGGCTGCGCTGCTTTGCCCCGGCTCTGGCCCGGGCGTCCGAACGCCTGCTCGTTCTCGACGGTGTCCGCCACCACCAGGGTGGTGCCGTCCAGGCTCACCAGCCGCCAGCCTCGATACCACGCTCCCTGCGTCTGACGCACCGCAATCGGCCCCACGATCCGCTCATACAGCAGCTTCAGCGGCTCGGGCCCCAGGCGCGTCCGCGCCTGCGAGATACCCGACTTGCCGGCAACCGACAGCTCCACCTGAGGCCCCAGCACCCAGCGAAGCCCCTCCAGCAGGCAGCGCAGCACCTCCCGGTAGGCCACCTGCATATACAGCGCCATCGCGATCACGTAGTAGACCATCACGTGGGCGGGCAACGACCGCTCTCGCTCGCTCGACCGGCCCGTCTCCTCCAGCACCTCATCGATCGTCTCGCGAGGAAATGTCTTCGCGATCACTCCCAGGCTGATGTGGTCGGTGATACGCACTCCCTCCGGCAACGTGGCGGGCGTCCGCGCAATCTTCACTCCACCTCCGGCGACAGAATAGTCCACGTCGGAAGTATACCATATCACTCTAAGTGAACAGTATTGGCTTTAGCCCGCAGACCACAGGAGATCTGCAGCGCCACATCAATAATGCAGTGCGCGATCTGGTGGCCCATGAACTGGGTGATATGGTGCGTTGGCGTCCCCGCGATGATGTGTTCGACGAAGAGTGCATCGAGCTATGCACGGACGAGATCCTAGGACCGCTAACTCCCGCAACGCATCTGTACCAGAAGATTCATCGGCGAATTGAGGACGCTGTTGAGCGACGTCGGCGCCAGACAGAGCTGCAGTATGAGGACTGAACTCCGATGAGCATTTGACACCGACGAGAATCTTCTCCGAAGAGCACTGAGACAGCAAATGTAAACAGTGGCGTGGCGCGAACGTGGTCGCGTCCCTCCAAACTGCCGAACAGCGACGCACGGCCGAGGGTGCCTGTGCCCCGGCAATTTGACGACAGATGAGAGCGCCCCGCATTCCCCCGAAGGAATCTATCGCCTCTGCGGATAGCTTACCGCCCGACGACTCACCACACGCGCAAGAAGCGTCTTCACCGTGGGTGACAGCGGCGTTCTTGCGAAGCGACAGATCGTTGGCGACCTCCGCGCCCTCGGCGTTTTACCGGGCATGACCCTGCTGGTTAGTCGGGCCTCTCTGCGCTCGAAGGGGTCTTCATCACATTCCGTCTTCCTTGTTGCCCTCCCCCACCATCGGATCGCCGCCCGGGGACGTATCAGCAGCCGGGCTCGGTCATGGGGCGGAAGCCATCGCCGGTGACCACACCATCCCCGTCACCACTTCTAATGCTTCCCACGAATCACCCGTGCACAGATACCGAGTTGTGTGTATAATGGCCCTGGTGAGCGGGCAATGAAGATCGTTAAGACCAAACAGGAGGTTCGCGACGCAGTTTCCGCCCAGAGGGCGGAGGGCAGGATCATTGGCCTGGTTCCCACCATGGGCGCTCTGCATGAGGGGCATCTGTCTCTGGTGCGTGCCGCGGTGGAGGGCTCTGACTGGGTGGTCGTGAGCATCTTTGTCAACCCGACGCAGTTCGGCGAGGGTGAGGATCTCGATCGCTACCCTCGCGACCTCGAGGGAGATGCGGCTAAGTGCGAGGAGATCGGCGCTCATCTGATCTTCGCACCGAACGCCTCCGAGATGTACGCCGGGGACGCCTGCACCGTCGTCAGGGTAGAGGGGCTCACCGAAAAGTTGTGCGGGGCCTGTCGTCCGGGACACTTCGACGGAGTTACCACCGTAGTCAACAAGCTGCTGAACATCGTGCAACCCGATCGCGCGTGGTTCGGTCGCAAAGACTACCAGCAACTCGTGGTCATCCGCCGGATGGTGCGCGACCTCGACATGCCCGTGGAGATACTCGGCGGCCCGACCGTTCGCGAGAGCGATGGCCTTGCGCTGAGTTCGCGCAACCAGTATCTCGGCGATCGTGAGCGGGAGGTAGCTCCGAAGCTCTACGAGGCCCTGCTCCAGGGGGCGGGGGCCGCGCGTGAAGGCGCGAGCGGCTCCGAAGTGGAACGTATTGTCGCGGCGAAACTGGGCGAGGAACCGCTCTTCGAGCTTCAGTACGTCCAGGCGGTCGAGCCGAACTCGTTGCGGCCGCTCAAAAGCGAGACAGGGCCGATGGTCATCGCGGCCGCGGCCTGTATCGGAGACACGAGACTCATTGACAACGTAGTAGTTGAGGAATGATGCCAGGTGCTGCGACAGATGTGCATTGCGAAGATACATGGTGCGGTTGTGACCGAGACGGAGCTTTACTACGAGGGTAGCATCACTATCGACCGAGATCTGCTCGAAGCCTCCGGGATTCTTGTCAACGAGCGCGTGCAGGTGGTGAACCTCAACAACGGCGCCCGGACCGAGACTTACGTGATAGAGGGAGGGCCCGGATCGGGTATCATCTGCCTGAACGGGCCGGCCGCGCGCAACGCCGAACCGGGTGATGAGGTACACATTCTTTGCTACGGACTCGTCGATGAGGAGGAGGCGCGAGACCTTACGGTGAATGTTGTAGACGTCGATCGCGAGAATCGTATCACGGAATGACCGGTCAGGCAATGATGATGAGATCGCAGTACGCTTCGCACTATCCTGTCGATGCCGATACTCTCGCGCAGATCGTGAGCCTTGCGCTGCGCGAGGATATCGGCCGGGGCGATCTGACCAGCATGTTGACTATTCCGCCGGGTACACCGGCGCACGGTGTGCTGCTGGCCAGGCAAGAAGGCGTGATGTCCGGCGGTCTGGTTGTGGCGGAGTGTTTCCACCAGTGCGACTCGGACGCCACCTTCACCCCCCTGGTGGCGGAGGGAGACAGCTTCTCCGATGGCGACCATATCGGCCGCGTCGATGGCTCCGCTCGGGGCCTGCTCGCCGCCGAGAGAGTCGCCCTGAACTTCCTCCAACGCCTGTCCGGCGTCGCTACCCTCACCCGCCGCTTCGTCGATGAGATCACCGACACCGACGCCCGTATCGCCGAT
The DNA here is from genome assembly GCA_003566775.1 of candidate division WS1 bacterium. Classification (GTDB taxonomy): domain Bacteria; phylum Armatimonadota; class Zipacnadia; order Zipacnadales; family UBA5352; genus UBA5352. The sequence continues at coordinate 31,343 of PXBW01000218.1, read as the reverse complement.
ACGCGGAAGACCACTCCCGGCCTGCGTGCGCTTGAGAAGGCCGCCGTCATCGCCGGTGGAGGCAGCAACCACCGCTTCGCTCTCTATGATGGCATCCTCATCAAGGACAATCACATCGCACTGGCAGGCGGGATTGCCCGGGCGGTTGCGGCGGCCCGCGGAGGCGCGCCGCATACCCTCAAGATCGAAGTTGAGACGACCCAGATCCACGAGGTGCGTGAGGCTCTCGAAGCGGGCGCGGAGATCATCATGCTCGATAACATGGATGATGAGACGATGGCCGAGGCCGTGCGCCTTGTCGGAGACCGGGCCCTGCTGGAAGTCTCGGGCAACATGAGCCTCGACCGCGTCCGAGCCGTAGCCGAACTCGGCGTGGATCTGATCTCCGTCGGACTCATCACGCACTCCGCCGCATCTATCGACATCAGTCTGAATCTGGAGATGCCGGAGAAGGCCAGTCGGGGAGGAATCTGAATGCTGCGCAAGCGAGTCTTTGCCCTCTCGGCCATGCTCGGAGCAACCCTGTTGTTCTCGAGTGTAGTGAACGCGGAGCAGAACGTGGCAATCGATCGCCCGTACAGTGTCAGCACCGGCATCCTCGAGGGCTGGACCGGCCTCAACAACGGCGTGACCGACTCCGACAGCGGACCGGGCTGTTTCGCGACCACCAACGGGGACGACTTCCCCAAGCACGTCACCATCGATCTCCAGCATCCTCACAGCATAAACCGCATTGCCGTGCATAGCTCGGCCAACGGTAACACCCGTGGCATAATCATCTCGTGCTCTCTCGATGGCGAGGAGTTTGAAGAGCTGCGCGAGTTCATCTTTCCTCAGGGTGAGCCTCTCACGCTCAATCACCGCTTCAACGATCGCCCCGCACAGTTCGTTCGCGTGACCTTCACCAATACCTGGGGTGGCGGTCTCGGCGGTGACAACACGATCTTCGTCCGCGAGGTCGAGGTATTCGGCACGCCGACCGGCGAAGCACCCGCTGCGCGTCCGATGCCGGCACCGGAAGGCGATGCACTGGTTCGCACCCGTGACCTCCGCCTTTTCCGGCGCTGGGGGCTCAACAGCGACGGTCCCCTTGAGATCACGGTCCTCGGTGACTCTTTCGCCAACGGCGGGGACGAGAGTTGGCCGCAGAGAGTGGCAGAACGCCTTCAGTACGCGCGTCCGGATGACGCGGAGGTAGCGCTTGAGCTGATGGGCGATGAGGGTCTCAATCCCTCCAGGGCGATCGACTACGTCGCGCAGATAGCGGAGAATGAGCCGGACGTCGCGCTTGTCACCTTCGGTACCGACGCGAAGGGGATCAGTCGCAGAGGTTTCCGCGAGGCTCTGACGAAGCTGCTCGACCGGCTGCTGACCGAAACCGATGCGCTCGTGGTACTTATCGGTCCTGCGGTGGACAGCGAGGAGCAGGTGGAGATCGGGCGGCAGGTGCTGGATGAGATGGAGCTAATCGCGAATCTGTTCGGACTCCCGCTTCTGCGCACTGAGGCCGCGTTGCTTGCGGAGAACCTCAGCATCGCCGATCTGCGCAATGATGACGGCGGGTTGACAGAGAAGAGTCGGGACGTGGTCACCACGTCATTGCTGGAACTATTGCTGCTGCCTTAGACCAGGTGCTGGAGTGATCGCACTATGAGACGCGTGGTGGGCGTGTTTATTGGCTTTCTGCTGTTCTTCCCGGGCGCCCTTGTGCTCAGGTGGCTGGTGGTTGACGAACTGCGGCTCTATCAGGAGATGACCCTCACCGACGCGCTGCTTGGGATAATCATCATCCTCGCCTGTGTCATCATCTTCGGGCAGCCGCGGCGTGCGCTGACCGCGGACGAGCTGGAGGATCAGGCGCGGAAGATGGAGTTGGCCTCGCGCAGGCTGGAGAGGGCCCGACGATCCCATCGTGGTGCGCGGACTCCCCCTCGATCGGTTGCGTCACGGCGGCGAACCACTTCGCCATCGGCGCGGCGCGCCTCCTCCCGCGGCGACAGACGCGCCGACAGCCGCAGGCCTCGCAGCAGCCGCCGGGTCCGGAGGAGCTGAAAGCCGACACAGCGGATTCGATTGCCTGACGAGGTACGTCAATGCGGCCGGGACCTGAAGCCCGGCCGCATGTGGGTATTACGAGCGAGGTCTAAGGCCTGATTAACCGAGGCTCACTCCGCCACCGGCCTCGCCACCCTCAGGCCACTCGATCTCGACTTCCAGACTGTACTCCTTGCCCGAACTCTCATGTTCCTCCTCGAACTTAACCTCAAGCTCGACATTGTCCGGAATGTCCACGGGTGTCTCTTCACCGGCCTGCTTGAGCACCACGTTATTCTGCTCGATGCGGTCCGCCAGTTCGCGCAGGAACGCAACCACCCGCCCCCTGTCCGCCTTCTCTTCGCTTTCGAACAGCACAACTTCCTTACCCATATTCGTTCGCTCCTTGCCCATCGTAATCGGATGCGTCCACTTTACGGCTTCGTGGCGTGGGGCGTTCCACCTGTCGGGGCGCCGATCGCGCCACCCGCAGGAGAGACGCTCGTTCACGCCGGAAAGTTCTTCAGGAAGTCCACCGCCGCTTGAATGTCATCGACCGGATTATCTCCCACCTCGCGCTCGATCGCGAAGTATCCATCATAGCCGTGATCGTCGCGCAGCTTGCCGATGAACCTGTCCCAGTCAACCCAGCCCTCGCCGAATGGAACCTCCTCACGCTGCCCATCGTCATGCACCAGCGCATCCTTCGCGTGCACGTGCACGACGTACTCGCCCACAAGGTCGAGGCCATCGACCGGCTGATACAGTTCGAACCACCTGTCTCGGTCGTACTCCTCGCCGGCGTCCTTGGCGAAGCGCGCGGGCCAAAGAATCAAATTCGCCGGGTCCCAGTTGATACGAATCGCGTCAGAACCGACGGTCTCGATCAGCCGCTTAAGCACGTAGGGCGGCTCAGGGCCGGTCTCGATCGCCAGACACGCGCCCGCCGCCTCACCGTACTTTGCGATCTCCTCATGGTGGCGCACGTGGTTCGCCCACCCGGGGTCATTCACATCCTCGGGCATGATCCCCACGTGGCCCTGCCAGATGGCGCACTCGAGGTCGGCGGCCAATTCCAGCACGTCCTTCGCCTGGGCGAGCGCCTCGGAGCAATCGTCCTCCTCCAGGTGGACGTTGCCGCCCCAGGCCGAGACCGCGGATATCTCCAGTCCCAGCGAGTCGAGGTGGGCCAGCAGGTCCCTGCGATCCTGCTTGCTCATGTTATCGGGGGAGAAGGGGCCGCCGCCCACTGACAGGTGGACGCCGGTTACACCCATCTCGGCGATCTTCTCGAAGCCCTCGTAGGGCTCCATGCGCAGCGAGTTCAGCATGACGGCTATCTTCAGATCGGCCATGATACGCCTCCAGTTAACTCAGTCGTTATGCCCGCTCGAATTCCTTCGATGCAACCGCACGGAATCCTTCATCTTCCCGTCCATAACGCCCGCATCTGCACAGTCTCTCGGATGCCGATGCATATCGTCATCGCCCGAGAACTGCGGCAGCAGCTTGAGGCGCCCTTTGCCACCATTCGCCACCATCATCCGCTCAGAGCCGATCCGTCGTCCATTGCGGCCTCATAGATCGCCCGCACATCACTCTCCGACATCGGCCGATGGTAGCCGCTCTCCAGCCGCTTTCTGCTGGTCGCTTCGACCAGTGCGGGCAGATGCTCGACTCCTGCGCCAAGGTCCTCAAGCGTCAATGCCATGCCAATCTCTTTCATCCACCGGCACATCGCGGGCTCCGCCCGTTCAGCCCGCTCTTCATCTCCGAGAATTCGCGCCAGCCGCGCGGCGCGCTCCGGATAGGCTCCGGCGAGGTCCTGCAGAACGGGCGGCATGATCGCGGCCAGCGCGCGGCCGTGCGCCGCATCGATCACAGCCGACACCGCCAGGCCGAAGATATGCAGGCCCGACTCACCCATCCGTGCCAGCACGCAAAGCGCCGCCTGCGTCGCCGCCCACGACATTCGTGCCCGCGTCTCAAGGTCGTCAGGCTGCTCGATAGCCCGTGGCAGATACTCGATCACGGTCGCGATCGTGTTCTCGGTCATCATGTCCACGTAGGGGTGCCAGCTTCCAGCGAAGTATCGCTCGAAGGCGTGCGTGAGCGCATCAAAGCCGGTACTTGCAGTGACCGATGCGGGCATAGTCACGGTAAGCTCCGGGTCGATCAGCGCGAAGGTCGGACGAATGAGATCACTGCGCAGGGGCCCCTTCTGCTCCGTATCGTGGTTGGACAGCACCGCAACGTGGTTGACCTCAGACCCCGTCCCGGCAGTGGTCGGTATCGCAATGATCGGCAGCGGAGGATGCTCGATCTGCCGGGTGCCCTCGCGATACTCAATCGAGTACTCCCAGACGGAGCCGTCATTTGTCACTGCAACCGCCGCGCCCTTTGCGGTGTCGATCGAACTGCCGCCCCCAAGACCGATGGTCAGAGCGCAGCCCATCTGTTGCGCTATCTCTCCGGCGTAGTCCACGCTCTCGACCGATGGATTCGGTTCCGCCTCGTCGAACAGCGTGACCTCCACCCCCGCCATGGTGAGCAGTTCGCTGACCCGCTCCACGTGTGGCACTCCCGGCGTGGTAACCAGCAAAGCGCGAGTGCCGAGCCGCAGGGCGATCTCCCCCACCTCCTCGATCCTGCCAATGCCATATCTGATCCGTGTCGGCAACTCGTAATCGAGATCGGCGCAACTCTCGAGCCCCATCGGCGCTCCCTCCCGCTCAACGTAAGAAATGAGGCGCCCCGGAGGACGCCTCAATGACTGCCTCGGACTGCGGTTCTAATGCTCCAGCCTGTCCGCCATCCTCCACCACGGCGCAACCTTTACGATCTTCTCCGCGATTGAGTCTGCCCACATTCGCGCGAGATGTTCCCGCGATCTTGCTCCCGCCGCCTCTACATCACGCGCATACACGGTGACGATCCGAATGTTGTCGATGTATATTGTCGGCTTGCCTCTAACCGGCCTGATGGTCACCGCCTCCGGCGAGATGTCCCCGAACGAAATAGCATGCACCAGCCGCGTCTCGATGATCCGGGCGCGCTCGGCGGCCGTAAACCCTGCAGCCGCTGTGCGTATTCGGAAGAACAGAAGCCCGGAGATCGCAATGTCAAAGGTGTCCGGAATGTAACTCGCTTCCGTGACCGGCTTCTCATCCTCACCCGCAAGTATCTTGATCTCTTCCTTCTGCGCAGTCGCCTGCGAGGGAAGGAGCATCCCACAGACAATGACCGCGACAATTACCAGCAGCGCGAAGCTTGCACTCTTCAACTCAACCGCCTCCTCTTGATCTCCTCAGCGCATTGCGAGTCGCCGCTGTTCAGTCTTCCAGCACCAGGCCGCCAAAGCGGCGCTGGCGGCGCTGATAGTCTTCTATTGCCCTGTCCAGATGCTCCGGCTGAAAATCGGGCCAGTAATCGGGCATACTGTAGAACTCAGCGTACGCTACCTGCCAGAGCATGAAATTGCTCACCCGCATATCGCCGCCCGGCCTGATAAGAAGGTCCATCGGCGGTATCTCAGGCACATAAAGGTACCGCGCAAAGATGTCGGTATCGATCTCATCGGTCTGCATCTCACCGTCTCGCACCTTCTCCGCTATCTGTTTCGCCGCGTCAACCAGTTCCGCCTGCCCGCCGTAGTTGACGCAGAGATTCAGCGTGATCGCCTCGTTCTCCGCCGTGGCCTCCTCGGCCTTGCTCAGCGCGTTCTGCAGCGGCTCAGGCAGTTCCGACCTGCGTCCGGATACACGCAGCCGAACCTCCTCGCGACACAGCTCCTCAAGCTCCACCAACACCGCCGTCTCTATCAGTTCCATCAGCGCCTCAACCTCGGAGACCGGGCGCGTCCAGTTTTCGGTGCTGAAAGCATAAAGCGAGACATATTCGATACCGCGTGCCTGTGCCGCGCGCATGAATCTTCGAGCCGCGTGCCTCCCCGCCCGATGGCCCTCCGTGCGATCCAGTCCCCGATCCTGCGCCCACCGACCGTTACCGTCCATTATCACCCCGACATGACGGGGGACCTCTTGCTCTTCAGCATTCATGCCCTTCGACCCCGTTTCTTCGATGATCGCTTAAAACACGGGCCCGGGCAGACGATGCCCCGGGCCCGTTGAGCTTGACCGATCCATGCGTACTGCTGCGATATACCCGACGTGGGCTCTCAGGGGGCACACGCTTCAGGGCTTACCCACAGACGGGACACCGTAAACTCCATTACCCCTGGCGTGACCTCTCTCTGCCGGATCACCATCTCGCGTCCGTCACCGGATCGCTCATCCCGGGGACCCACGCGTACGACCTCTGTCACCTTCAGACCTGCAGTCTCGCAGATCCCGCGCGCCCTCTCAAGCTCGTAGCCGATCACATCAGGTGCGCTCGCGCTCATATCTCCTGGATCTCTTCGATCTTCTCCTCGGCGACTTCCTCGAGCATCTCAATATGCTCGTCGGTCGCTTCCTGTACTATCTCCTTACCCACACGCACTTCGCTTTCCGACAGGCCTTCCGCATCCTCCATCTTGTCGATATCCTCATTCGCGGACCGGCGGATGTTGCGAATCGCAACCCGGCCTTCCTCCAGCCGCTTATTTACCTGTCGCACCAGTTCCTTGCGCCTTTCCTCTGTCAGCGATGGAATCTCGAGCCTGATGATGTTTCCGTCATTCGTCGGCATCAACCCAAGCTCGGAGGTCATGATAGCCTTCTCGATCGCTGGAAGGGCGTTCTTGTCCCATGGGGTGATTCCAAGCAACCGCGTGTCAATGACCTGAATCGACGCAATCTGGTTGATCGGCACCGTGGTCCCGTAGTAATCGACCTCGATATTCTCAACCAGCGCGGGAGACGCCCTGCCGGTGCGGAAGGCCGCGATATCTTTCCTCACCACCTCGACGGTCTTGAGCATGTCCGCCTTGGCTTTCGCAATCAATCGATCCATCTCGAACCCTCCATGCGCATGAATTGCCGCTTAGCGTACGATGGTACCGATCGCCTCACCACTGACCGACTTGACGATGTTACCGGCCACGTTCATGTTGAACACGACGATGGGCAGGTCGTTGTCACGCGCCAGTGAGATCGCCGTCGCGTCCATCACTCGAAGGTCGCGGTTCAGTACGTCGAAGTGAGAGACTTCGCGCAGCAGTTGTGCGTCCGAATTACTCCCCGGATCGCTGTCATATACCCCTTCGACGTCGGTGGCCTTCATTATCACCTCGGCACCGATCTCAAGCGCCCGCAGCACGCCCGCGGTGTCACTTGTGAAGAACGGGTTGCCGGTCCCGGAGCCGAAGATCACCACCCGCTTCTTCTCGAGATGGCGCGTAGCGCGGCGGCGGATGAACGGCTCCGCCACCTCGCGCATCTCGATGGCCGTCTGAACGCGGGTATCGACGCTCTTGCCTTCAAGCGCGTCCTGCAAGGCGAGCGCGTTGATCACCGTCGCAACCATGCCCGCGTAGTCCGCAGCCGCTCGCTCCATGCCCTGAGCCGCCGCCTCGCGGCCACGCCAGATATTTCCGCCGCCCACCACGATCGCTATCTCCACGCCCAGCAGCGTTGCGTCCCGGACCTCATCGGCGATCCTTTGAACCGTGGGCCAGTGGATGCCGCCGTTTTCGGGGCCTCGAAACGCCGCTCCGCTCAGCTTCAGCAGAACTCGACCGTAGCGCGCCGCCTCTACTCCGTTCTCTCGCGTCAACGGACTATTCCTCTTCCTCGCCGACCTGGTAGCGGACGAAGCGGTTGACGACGACCCGCTCACCACACTGTGCAATCAGATCGTTGAGCTTATCCTCGATCGTCAGACTGTCGTCGCGGATGAAAGGTTGCCTCATGAGGCAGACATCCTCGTAGAACTTCTCAAGGCGTCCCTCGACCATCTTCTCAACGATGTGCTCCGGCTTACCCTCCTCCAGCGCCTGTTTGATCAGCACCTCTCGCTCGTGCTCGACTACCTCGCAGGGCACGTCCTCAGGAGCGATCCACTGCGGGTGCATCGCAGCCACCTGCATCGCGATATCCCGGCCGAACTCGCGGAACTCGTCGGTCCGTGCCACGAAGTCGGTCTCGCAGCGAAGATCCACCAGCACCCCGATCTGATTCCCCGCGTGAACGTACGAGGCCACGATGCCCTCTTCAGTCGCCTTCCCCTCTCGCGCCATCGCCACGTCGATTCCCTTCTGACGCAGGAGGTCCACGGCCTGGTCCATATCGCCCTCAGCCTCGGTCAGGGCGTTCTTGCAGTCCATGAAGCCCGCGCCCGTCTTCTCGCGCAGCTTCTTTACATTCTCGGCATTCACTGACATCTCTATCCTCCTGATGGTAAGATCGCGCGGAGTTACGACTGCACTCCCGCGATACAGGTTGACCCGTCACTCCTCTTCCGTCGCCTCGGCCTCTTCCTCGTCGATGAGGTCAATCAACTGCTCCTCGACGAACTGATCCTCGACCGCACCTCCGAACTCAGCCACGAGTTGCTCTTCGGCCTCAGCCTGAGCCGCCGCCTCCTCAGCCGCCGCTGCCGCCTCTTCCTCGACCATTCGGGCGACCAGCTTGTCATCAAGCTCGATTCCGGCCCGCTCGGCGAGTGCCTCGGCCTGATCCAGAGACTCCGCATCCTCGATCAGCCGCTGCTGATACTCCAACTGCCCTTCCTGCACGGCCTCGCTGATCAGATTCGCGAACAGTCGGATCGCGCGGATCGCGTCATCGTTGCCCGGTATCGGGTAATCGATCGGTTCGGGGTCGCAGTTCGTGTCTATCACGGCCACAATCGGGATCTCGAGCTTCGCCGCCTCGGCCACCGCCGTCTCCTCGCGCTTCGCATCCACGATGAACACAATATCGGGCAATCCGCCCATGTCCATGATGCCGCCCAGCGAGTGGCGCAGCTTGTCGCGCTCCCGCGACAGCTTCAGCGCCTCCTTCTTCGTGAGTCGCTCCCACTCGCCGCGCTCCTCTGCGTTCTCAAGCTCGCGCAGATGGTCGATTCTCTGGCTGATCGTCTGCCAGTTGGTGAGCATGCCGCCGAGCCAGCGATTCACCACATAGGGCATGCCGCACTTCTCCGCGGCCTCCTGGATCGACTCCTGTCCCTGACGCTTGGTGCCCACGAAGAGCACCTGTCCGCCCTCCGCGGCGGTCTCCTTTACGAACTCGTATGCGCGCTCGACCAGCCGAAGCGTACCGTGCAGGTCGATGATGTAAATGCCATTCCTCTCGTGATAGATGAACGGCTTCATCTTCGGATTCCATCGCCGCGTCTGATGTCCGAAGTGCACGCCCGCTTCCAGCAGTTCCTTCATTGTAACCAGTGCCACTGTCTCGTCCTCCATTCCACGACCGTCTATGCGGTCGCACGTCAAAACGCTCCGGTCACAACGGACCGAGCAGCGCCGACGTTGGTACGTTAGATTTGTACGCGTCCGGCGACAGTGCCGAACGCGCTGCGTCAATCCCCCATTCCAACCTCTTGCAGTCTAACAGAAGCCCTCCGGCCGGTCAACTGCTGATTCTCCGGAAGAATACGTCCTGCCGGGCGCTCTCGCCCGCCCTTACCTTGTGCCGCAACTCGATCAGGTTGCTGCCTCCCCACGCTGCTCGGTTCGAGGCCAGCGCACACAGCAACACAGGCCGGATAGAGGCTCCGGCCTGTGTGATATTACTGGGTGCGTCCGACTTCGGGAAGTGCTTCGCTCTTCTCGAGGAATGCCCCGTCAGCGCTGCACCCTGCCGGTGCCGGGACCTCCTGCCAGCTTCTCAACTTCGTCAACTGAGACGAGATTGAAGTCGCCGTACACGGTGTGCTTCAGGCAGCTCGCCGCCACGGCGAACTCCAGCGCCTCCTGGTCCTCCATCCCTGAGATCAGCGCGTAGCAGAGACCACCGCAGAAGCTGTCCCCGCCACCAACGCGATCCACGATGTGCGTGATATCGTACTCCTTCGCCTGGTAGAGCGTCTCGCCGTCGTAGAGAACGCCGCTCCAGCGATTGTGTGAGGCGGATACGCTGGTCCGCAGCGTGATTGCGCACTTCTTCATCTTCGGGAAGCGCTCCATAAGCTGGCTGCATACGCTCTCATACGCCGCCGCGTCAAGCTCCCCTGCTTCCACGTCCACGCCCTCCGGCTTGATGCCGAAGACCTTGTCCGCGTCCTCCTCGTTGCCGATGGCGTAGTCCACGTGCTCGACGAGCCCCTCCATGACCTCATGCGGCTGCTTGCCCCAGTTCCAGAGCTTGCTGCGGTAGTTGAGGTCACAGGACATCGTCACGCCCAGTTCGGATGCGGCCTCCACGGCCTCCTGCAGCACCGTAGCTGTTCCTTCGCTGATCGCGGGGGTGATTCCGGTCCAGTGGAACCAGTCCGCGCCATCGAAAACCTTCTCCCAGTCCACGTCACCCGGCTCGATGTCGGCGAGAGCTGAGTTGGCGCGATCGTAGATCACCTTCGAACCGCGCTGCACCGCGCCCATCTCGAGGAAGTAGATCCCCAGCCGATCTCCCTGGCGCAGGATGTACGAGGTGTCCACGCCGTACTGGCGCAGGTAGTTCTCACATGCGTCGCCGATGTCGTGAGGCGGCAGCGCAGTGACGAAGCGCACGTCGAGTCCGTAGTTGGCCAGGCTGACCGCAACGTTCGCCTCTCCGCCTCCGTAGATCACGTCGAATGAGCGTGCCTGTACGAAGCGCTGGAACTCGGGGGGAGCCAGTCGCAGCATGATCTCTCCATAGGTAACAACTGTTGGCATCTTGGATGAACCTCCCTGATTTTCTGAGTGTATCTGTGCGACCTGCCCCTTATCTTCGCGCAGCGCCACCGAATCTCCTCCCCGGGAACGGTTCGAACCGGCGTCGCAGGCCGTTTATACTACGCCCGAGACCGCCAGCTACCGCTCGTCGTCGGTCTCCTCCGCCTGCCTGGTCTGTTCCGCCTCGATGCGCTGAAGATCTCCCGACACCGACAGGACTTCCCCGTAGTACACGCGATGAAAGTCACCCTCTGCATACAGTGTCTGTGAGATCTCCGGGATAAAGTGCTCGGGAGCAACGTCATTCTTCTGCACTACTCTGCATTCGTACGTTACCAGGCAGTCATCTATTCCCGATGATTGCACCTTCGCACTCTCCAACGCAGTGAAGTTGCATTCCTCGAACTTGTCGTAGTCGCGGCCCGACTCGGTGCCACAGAAGAGCACCTCCGCGGCAAGGCTCTCCGGCGGCACGTTGACGGTGAAGTCACCGGTGGCCTCCATACACCCGTAGGTGTAACGTGAGGGCCGGACCATGACGGCGCAGATCGGTCGCCTCCAGACGATTCCAAGCAGCGCCCAGCCGATCGTCATCGGATTCGGCCGCCCGTCCTCGTCCAGCGAGCACAGCAGCAGACCATTACCCGACAGCTTCTCGTAGAACAGCTCGAACTGTGATGTGAAGGGAATCTCCGATCGATTCATCATTCGTCCTCCCTGTCTGATGCTCACGTTCACCCGGCCTTACGGGCGCTTGAGTTCTATGGTACCATCCGAGTACACGATCGCAACCTGTCGCACCCGCACCGTGCTGCTGCGAAGTCGCTCCGGCTCGAACGGATCCGGCTCATACTCCGTAACCGATTCGGCGGCAACCGCCGCCACCACCCTTGGTTCATTGTCACTGCTCGACATAACCCCGTCTTCAGCCGCCGACATCTGCAGAGCGATCACGAGGCCTGCGATGATGAGGATGGCTGCGAGGATTGCAACTGATCTGCGAGTAGTCACCGGATTTACCTCCTGTATTGTGCGCGCTCGAAAGATGCGCTTCGTTATCGTTAACGCTTCTCCCTCGGTGTTTGCTTCCCCCCTACCCTATTATGAGACACTTTAAGCTCTGAATAGTGCCGCTTCCGGCCCTGATTGTTCACCTTCCTCCTGACGTTCGCCTTCCTGATAGGCGCAGAAGTTGTATCTTCCGCGCACACTCCCGCGCGAGGCCCTGTCCTCATGGAGTTCAGATGCGGTGGGATTCGCTTATGCTCGGGAGCCATTCCCTCCCTTGCTGCTGACGCCCCCGGCCTCGCCGTCCCTTGACACATGGGGACCTTGAGGGCTATGCTACTCAAAGCAAGGCCATCCTGCTGTCACGACTCGATGTGGCTCCAGCATCCGGCTGGGGCCGTTTTGTTTAGGCTATGTTGCCTGAGAAACTGCTCGACCAGGTAGAGACCCCGGCGCGTTACATAGGCGGGGAGCGGAATCAGGTGGTGAAGCCGCCCTCGGAAGTTGATGTCCGCGTGGCTCTGTGTTACCCGGACACCTATGAGGTCGGCATGTCTCACGCAGGTCTCTTCGTGCTGTACGAGACGGTCAATCAGAGAGGAAACGTCGCGGCCGAGCGCGTCTTCCTCCCCTGGGTTGACGCCATCGCCCTTATGCGGGCGGAGGGTATTCCGCTCCGCAGCTATGAGACGCAGACCACGCTGTCTGACTTCGACGTGGTGGGCATAACCCTTCAGCATGAGCTGACTCTCACTAACGTGCTTGAATTGCTTGACCTCGGCGGCATTCCGATCCGCAGTGAGGACCGGACCGGGGCAGATCCCCTCGTCATCGGTGGCGGGCCGTGTGCATTCAACCCTGAGCCGATGGCCGACTTCTTCGATCTCTTCGCCGTCGGCGACGGAGAGCCGGTGTTGCAGGATCTACTCGATCTGCTCACCGATCTTCCCGATGAGCTTGACCGGCGCGAGACGCGGGATCGGGAGGCGCGAGAGCGTCTGATCCTGCGCTGCGCGGCAATCGACGGGATCTATGCACCTGCCTGTTATGGTACAGATCCGGATTCGCGGGGTATGCTGATTCCAACACCGCGTGATGACGGGTGTCCGCAGGCAGTCGCTCGCCGGGTGGCCGTGGACCTCGACGCTCAGCCCTGGCCGACGCGTCCCGTCGTACCGTGGGTCGAGGCGGTGCATGACCGCGCTGAAGTCGAGATCATGCGCGGCTGTACCCGCGGCTGCCGCTTCTGCCAGGCGGGGATGGTCTACCGACCGGCGCGTGAACGCTCGCCGGAGACGCTGATGGAGCAGGCGAGCAGCGCGATCGCCGCCACGGGCTATGATGAGCTTTCACTGCTCTCGCTCAACTGTCCGGATTACTCGCGCATAAGCGAGTTGATCGATTGCCTCCACGCGGAACTCGCGGAAGATCGCGTCTCAGTCGCGATGCCGTCGCTGCGGATTGACACCTTCAGTGTCGCTCTTGCAGACCGACTTCAGCGCGTGCGCAAGAGCGGGCTGACGCTCGCGCCCGAGGCCGGTTCGCAGCGGCTGCGTAATGCTATCAACAAGAATGTGACCCAGGAGGACCTGCTCCGGGCCGTGGCAGCGGCATTCCGCGCGGGGTGGCAGCGCGTGAAGCTTTACTTCATGATGGGGCTTCCGGGCGAGACGGACGACGATGTGCGAGCAATCGCCTCGCTGGTCAACGAAGTGCTGGCGCTCGGTCGCAGGGAGCTTTCCCGCTCCGGGTATGGTCGTCTCAAAATCGGTGTGAGCGTGAACGCCTTCATTCCGAAGCCACACACCCCGTTTCAGTGGTCGGGCCTCGCGGACGAGGAAACGCTGAGACGCCGGAGGGCTCTTCTCTACGAGCATCTCACAGACCGCAGAATCCAACTGTCCGTGAGCGACTTCGAGGCCGCGCAGCTTGAAGCGGCTCTGGCCCGCGGCGATCGGCGGCTGTGTGAGGTAATCGAGGGCGCGTGGCGCGCGGGTGCTGTCTTCGACGCATGGTCGGAGAGCTTCGATGCCGAGCGGTGGCGCGACGCCTTCGGCGACTGCGGCCTTGATATGAGACATCTGGCCGCGGCCGAGCTTGCGACGGATGCCGCTCTTCCGTGGGACGTCATCGATGCAGGAGTGACGCGCGAGTACCTTCTGCGCGAGTTGGCCCACGCTCGCCAGGGCGAGATCACGCCCGACTGCCGTGCAAACGATTGTCTGGGCTGTGGCATGGCGCGGCTGGTGCCCGACTGCCCTCCGGTGAGATGGGAGATGGGTGACGCAGAATCGTGAGCGGACGACCGCCGATCCGACACTTCGCCATCGTCACCTTTCGCAAGACCGATCGCTTTCGGTTCCTGTCACACCTTGACATTAACCGCGCGATCGACCGGGCCGTAAGACGTGCGGGACTGCCGGTGAAGTACTCCGAGGGATACAACCCCTCTGCGCGCATCGGTTACACCAGCGCGCTTCCGGTCGGTGGCGCAGGTGAGAGGGAACTGTGTCAGATTGAACTCGAGCGCCCAATGGGGGCCGATGAGGTTCATCGCGCAATGGCACCGCAGTTGCCGGAGAAGCTTGGGATCGTCGGAGTGGAGACCATCTCCAGCGAGAAGCGCAAACACATCTCCGGACATACTCGCGCCGAGTACGAGATCGAACTGCGGCCCGCTCCGGAAACCACGATGGAGGATCTGCGGGGTGCGGTCGGCGAGTTACTCGACGCAGGAAGCCTTGAGGTAGTTCGCGAAACAAAGTCCCGTGTGCGAAAAGTTGACATCCGCCCGGGACTGCACGAACTAAGTGTTCTTGAGCCGCGCACCGCTGACGCCGGTCCGCGGCTTCAGATGACGCTGGCGCTGCAGCAGGACAGGCTTGCGAAGCCATCAGAGGTGATCGAGTGCCTCGAGCGCCGGCTGAGCAGTGAAAATGGTCGGGAGGTCAGGCTCGACGTAAGAGTCGTGACACGTCTCGGCCTCAGTAGTTAGCCGCGCAGTTGTAACTGCGCCGGCCGGACGATTGCAGTGGGTGGGACTGACTTTCGAACGTCTCACAGCACGCAGCATTTACCGTATTATCAGCTTATGCCGATGCCACCGGACCGCATCCGGCGAGAGGCCTCGCAAGGGCAGCATCTCGTCAGGGACGGTCGTCGGTGCGTTGGCGCACGGAAAAGGAGAACCTATGTCAAGTAAGATCGTAGCGAACATTACCAACAGACAGACCAGAGTGGCGATCATGGAGGACGACCGGCTTACCGAGTTGATGGTTGAGCGCGGTGAACGGGTCGTGGGAAACGTATATATGTGCCGCGTTGAGAATGTGGTGCGGGGACTCGATGCCGCATTCGTGGAGTGCGGTCTCGACAAGAATGTCTTCCTTCACGTATCGGACGCGGTTACCGAGGAGCCGTCGCGCCGCGACATGCGGCGTAAGATGAGTTCATTTCCGCCCATCAACCGGATAGTTCAGAGCGGACAACAGTTTCTCTGTCAGATCGTCAAGGGCCCTCTCGGTGACAAAGGCGCGCGCGGAACAAGGCGCATCTCACTTCCGGGCCGCTATCTGGTGCTCATGACGGACACCGCTGAGAAGGTCGGGGTATCGAAAAAGATCGAAGACGAGGGGGAGCGCAAGCGCCTGCGCTCGCTCGGACATGAAGTTTGCCCCGATGACTTCGGGATCATCGTGCGTACGCGAGCGCAGGGTGCAACAAAACAGGATCTCGAAGCAGATGTGCGCTTTCTGACGAAACTCTGGCAGACGATTCAGGGAAGAGCGCAGCAGGCGACGGCACCGACCATGATCCACGAGGATCTCAGTCTTACTCTCGAAGTGCTGAGGGACGTATTCTCGGCCGAGGTAGATCAGTTCATCATCGACGACAAAGTCACTTACGACAAGGTCCTCAATCTGCTGCACAATATCGCTCCCGATCTCCGCGATCGCGTCGAACTCTACCGCGGCACTACCCCGATCTTCACTCACTACGGCGTCGAGCAGCAGATCAACCAGGCACTTCAGCCCAAGGTCTGGCTCGAAAGCGGTGGATGGCTCAACATCGAGCAGACCGAGGCTCTCACCACGATCGACGTTAACACCGGCAAGTTCACCGGGCGGAGTCTCGAGGACACCGTTCTGCGCACCAACCTCGAGGCCGCAGACGAGGTCGCCAACCAACTCAAGTTGCGAGACATCGGCGGCATTATCGTCATCGACTTCATCGACATGGACAAGAAGCAGCACCGCAAACAGGTGAGCAGCGCCCTGCGCGACGCATTCGCGGAAGACCGGATGAAGACGCGAATCATGCACATCACGCGCCTCGGTCTCGTGGAGATGACACGCAAGCGCACAGGCGAGAATCTGTCACAGATACTGCAGACGACTTGCCCCTGCTGCAAGGGGCGCGGGCGCATCCTCAGCGCAGAGACCGTTGCTGCGGCACTCGAACGCGAGATACGCCGGCAGGTGCGTGAGGATGATGCCCGCATCTTCCACATTCAGGCGAGTGCGGATGTGGTGCTGGAGTTCATCGGGCACTTCGGTGAGTACGTTGATGAACTGGAAGACGAACTGAACTGTGAGATCTACGCTCGCGCCGACACAAGTATCAATCCTGAACACTATGAGATCAATACTTACGATACCCGCCGGCGTCTCAGCCGCGTCCGAAGGCGCAGGACAGGATACAAGCTCGAGATCCAGCCCGAGGACCGGCTTCACGACCCGGAGATGGGACTTGTCGCGTGTGTTGACGATCTGATAGTGTATGTGCCCGAGTTGTCACCAGATACGGAAGAGGCGGCCAAGGTGCGTCTGACCGAGGTGGCCAACTCCTACGCGCGGGCCACGCCCATCGGTGAGTGATCTTTCGGGAAGTGCCGCTGCTATCGAGGCCGCCCGACAGTGAGAGTCTCGGGCGCTGACAGATTGCCCGAGCGACATCAGTTGGGGAGCGGGACGACAGGGTGAGGCGGTAACTCCTCGGCCGAGAGATGTCGGTCAGCGAGTTCGAGATGGAGAGCGCGCTCCTGATGACCGGGAGCGAAAGGAGTGAGCTATCTTCTCCGCTTCTTGCTCTTTCTGCGGGCGCGCTTGCGACGTGTCTCGAGGGTTCCGATGATCCAGAGGGCAAGGTATCCGACCGCGATCGCTCCGCCGCCCACGAGGCCCACGGACACCAGCACTCCGAGAATCGGTGTCTCCCAGAGCGCCTCACCGTAGTTGTGCATTACTATCATCAGGCCGCCGAATCCGGCAACGCCGCCGATGACAACGCCCACGAAACCTATGATCAGCTTGAGCGCTTCTCCCATGGGACGAATTGAACCTCCCCTCGCGACTGTCCTGTAATCGCGGTATTCCACGAACTGGTGCCTGTTACCTTCATCCGCGTCAGGCGCAGCGGGGGGCAGACACTCGCATGAACGAAAGCGCCGGTGACCGAATCCACTCCACACAGGGAGCGATGACATGGCACTAACTCTGACCGAGAAGATCATCAGCGAACACCTCGTCTCCGGCGAGATGAAGCCCGGTGACGAGATCGCCCTGCGTATCGACCAGACGCTCACGCAGGACGCCACCGGAACGATGGCCTACCTCCAGTTCGAGACGCTCGAGATTGATCGGGTGCGAACTGAGCTTTCGGTAAGCTACGTCGATCACAACACCCTGCAGACCGGCTTTGAGAACGCGGACGATCATCGCTATCTGCAGTCGGTGGCCGCGCGCCACGGCGTGTATTTCTCGCGTCCCGGTAACGGTATCTGCCACCAGGTGCATCTCGAGCGCTTCGGAGTTCCGGGCAGGACGCTTCTCGGCTCGGACTCGCATACCCCCACCGCGGGCGGCCTCGGGATGCTCGCGATCGGGGCCGGTGGCCTCGACGTCGCCGCCGCGATGGCAGGCGAGCCTTTCTACCTTAATACCCCCCAGGTCATCGGCGTCCGGCTCAGCGGTGAGCTTACCGGCTGGGCAACCGCGCGCGATGTGATACTCGAACTGCTCCGCCGACTCACGGTCAAGGGAGGCGTCGGGAAAGTCTTCGAGTACCTCGGCCCCGGTGTGGCGACGCTCACTGTCCCGGAGCGCGCAACCATAACCAACATGGGGGCGGAACTGGGCGCTACCTCCTCCCTATTCCCCTCCGACCAGGAGACCCTTCGCTTCCTGCGCGCACAGCAGCGTGAGGAGGCCTGGTCAGAGCAAGTGGCCGACGATGATGCCACGTACGCGGAGATCATCGAGATAGATCTTGGTGAGATAGAGCCGATGGTCGCTCAGCCACACATGCCCGACCAGGTAGTTCCCCTTACCGAGGTGCTCGGTCTCGGGGTCGATCAGGTTTGCATCGGAAGCTGCACCAACTCATCCCTCGAGGACCTGATGACCGTCGCGGCCGTGTTGAAGAACCAGACTGTGCATGAGAACCTCAGCCTCGTGATCTCACCCGGCTCCCGACAGGTGGAGACGATGATCGCGCGAAACGGCGCGCTCGCCGACCTGCTCGCCGCAGGCGCGCGCGTGCTGGAGCCTGCCTGTGGGCCCTGTATCGGCATGGGTCAGGCTCCACCGAGCGGCGGCGTGAGCGTGCGCACCTTCAACCGCAACTTCCGCGGGCGCAGCGGAACCGAGGACGCGGACATCTACCTCACCAGCCCCGAGATCGCCGCAACCGTCGCGCTGCACGGCGAGTTCATCGACCCGTCGAAGCTGATCGAACTGCCCCGGGTGGACGCACCTGAGGTCTTTGAGATCGATGACGGTATGATTGTCGCGCCTCCTGAGCATGGCTCCGACGTTGAGGTGCTGCGCGGGCCCAACATAAAGCCTCTCCCCGTTCGCGACGAGTTGCCCGACAGCTTCGAGGCGACGATCCTGTTGAAGGTGCCGGACAACATCACCACTGATGACATCATGCCCGCGGGAGCCAGGGGGCTGCCCCTGCGCAGCAACATTCCTGCGATCAGCGAGTTCGTCTTCTCCGGGATCGATCCCGAGTTCTCCGCCCGCGCACAGCAGCATTCACCGGGGCTGGTGCTCGGCGGGGAGAACTACGGTCAGGGCTCTTCGCGCGAGCACGCTGCACTGGCGCCGATGTACCTGGGCATCCAGGCGGTGCTGGCGGAGTCCTTCGCTCGCATCCACCGCGCCAACCTTGTGAACTTCGGCATCCTGCCGCTCGAGATCTCCTCGGAGGATTACGAGACACTCGAGCAGGGCGATCTCCTGCGCTTCGAGGGCGTGCGCGAGGCGGTCGAGACCGGTGCCTCGATCATCGCCACAGTGGCGGATACCGAGCGCAGCATCAGGCTTACCTCCGAGCTTTCCACTCGTGAGCGTGAGATCGTCCTCGCGGGTGGACGCCTCAATCACATCAGGCAGCGTCAGGCGTAACGCGCGAATCGGCGCAGGCGCCCTGCGAAGCGTTCAATCTTCCGGCGGTGCGAGGCCCTCGCGCGGGGCCTCGCGCTGCGGCCAGACCAGTAGCGCGATCAAGATGATCACTCCCACCGCAAACATCGGCATCGCCACGTCCCACCCCGCGGGCCGGTAGTCGAAGTCTACCCGGTGTTCACCCATGGGCAGTAGAACCCCGCGAAATGCGTAGTTCGCTCGCAGTATCTCCGCAGGCTCGCCGTTTACGGTCACGCGCCAGCCGGGATACCAGGCATCGGCAACCACGAGCACGCGCGGGCCGGGAGCGTTCACCCTCAGCGCCAGATGGGTTGGGCTCTCCCCCACTGTCTCAACCACGCCCTCGTCCGTCGCGCCACTATCATCTTCCAGCGCGATCTCGCGATCCACGACTACCTGCCGCTGAGGATCCAACTGCCGCAGCTTGATTGCGCTGCGCTGCGCCTCAGGCTGCCGCACCGGTATCGCCTCCCGTGCCAGCCAGTAGCGCGGGTGAGGTTCCCGGTAAGAGTACACATTCGCGACGCCGCTGTGTGTCAGTTCAAGATCTGGATCGTCGATTTCGCCCGCGGTTACGATGTGCCGCATCGCCGCGAGTCTGTGCAGCCGCTTCATCCGCTCCACGGGCGTACCATAGAGCTCCACCGCCCTCTCGGAAGGATCGCCGAAACCGGCGAATGCCTGTACGCCGTAGCGATGGTAGTCCTCCCACAGTTGTAGCGGCTCGGCCACGAGCAGGCCCTGTGAGTACCCATCTGCGTAGGAGACTCCCCACACCTTCGCAAGCGCCGGTGTAAGCAGGTTTCGCTCCAGCATGGTGCGCTCCTCGCGAGTCTCTCCCGGCGCCCGCCACTCGGGAGCTACGAGGGCCGGCGGCAACGTCGTGATGCGTCCGGGCGCGACAGCGCGCGCGGTCTCAGGCGGTCTAGTGTAATACTCCCGGGGCACCGTGAGGTTCGTCACCTGCCATAGATGCCACTGTGGGAGCACCACCGCGAGCAGCAGTGCCGCAATGAGCAGCGGCCCCGGCCGCCGCAGATTGCCCCCACGCGGCTCCCCCGCGAGAAATCCGATCGCGAGGGCGGTCATCAGCGCCGCGCCGACGAGCAGAAGAGGCTCGCTGCTGGTCACGCAGTTGAAGACCGTGTCCGCGGGCGCGCGCAACTCAACCGGCTCGCTCCAGGGGCCCGGCGCGACCATCGCGCCGCTATCGTCCACCCCGAAGGTGAACCAGAGCAGCGCGGTAGCCATCACGATCAGTACTGCGAGAAGCGCGGTGACCTTAGTCGCCGCGACCCGCCTCTTCCTCGCGGCCTCCGGCAGATAAGTCAGCGCGAGCGCCGCGAAAACGCCCATCGACATGATCGGCAGCACCATCCATCGACCCATCGCCCGGAAACCGCCCCAGAGAGGAATATGCACCAGCAGCGCGTGAATCGGATTGCCTTCGGCGGGCATGAGGGCGGCCCCGACCAGAAAGGTCGCGACACAGAAGCCCCAGCCACGTCTGCGAAAGGCGACGATCGCCCCGGCGAGCGCGAGAAGCAACGGAGCCGCTCCGGTGAAAGGCTGACTCTCATGCCATGCCGGCCCACCGCCGATGACATTCGCGTGAACTGTGCCGTAGATGTTGGGCAGCAGCACGCGAGGCAGGTCACGGGCGCGAAACGGGAACGAGGAGACGTACTGAAGTGCCGCCTCGGGATCTGGTGTTTCTAACCTGCCCCTCGCTTCGGCGAGATGCAGCATCGGCAGCATTTGGGGCAGCACCAGCATACCCGCCACCGCCAGAGACAGTAAGAGCGGAAGGAGCACGGAAAGTGTCGGCCGCCGCTGATCCTTCCAGTCGTGGCCGAAGATCAACCAGAGAAGACAGATCGTGGCCGTCATGACGAAGGGCATCGGATGCGAAGAGAGGTAGGCGAACGCGACTGTCACCGCCAGCGCGGCCCACCACCTTCCCGTATTGCGGCGCAGAGCGGTCTGCAGCACGGCAAGCGTGAGCGGAACATAGGCCAGTGCGGTAATGTGGTTGAAGTGGACCAGGTGTGCCGCCTGATAGCCGCTGAAGCCGTAGGAGGCCGCGCCCACCAGCGCCGCACCCCGGCCCGCGCGGAGATTGCGCGCCACCCAGAACAGGCCGATCACACCCAGCGCAAGATGCAGCCAGTAACTCGCGTGCGCGGCGGTTATCCACGGCAGCGCCGCGAAGAGGGCTATGGTCGGCGGATACAGCGCGGTGGTCTCACCCCGCGCGAAGGCAGGCATACCCGACCATTGGTGCGTGTCCCAGAGGTAGAGTTCACCCTGTGCAAGACTGCGGTCGATGGCGCGAAAGACTGGATAGACCATGGCGGAGGCATCATCCCGCGCCAGCGGCCGTCCGAGAAGTACCATCCGATAGAGAAAGCCCGTAGGGAGGGCGAGCAGGATGATGATTACGGCGGCCGTTCGCAGTCGCACTGTATTCTCCGTGAAAGCGGGCTGAGATCCCGAATACACATTCGCCACGAGACCCGCTTAGCCCTTGCCGTACGCAACAGGGGCCGCCGGACTCCGGCGGCCCCTCACAGTTCACGTGTTCGTTGTCGCGCTTAGAACGCGGTGCCGTAGCTGAGGTTAAACACCAGTTCGTCTATGTCGAGGAGCCCTACATCGAAGTGGAACATGTCAACTGGCTGGAAGCGAGCGCCCACATGCACATCATTGTCCACCCACTCCGCCATGATACCCACTTCGGGACCGAACATCATCTCGACACCGGCAAATATGTCGCTGAACATGCCGGCGGCGAATCCTGCGTGAAGGTTGAGGAACTGAATCGGTCGGTCGTCAACCTCGCCGATGATCTGACCCTGCCGCCAGGTGGCAACGGCGTAAACGGTGGTATCCAACTCGCCGGTCAAGTCGAATACTCCGGTCGCGATCTGAGGGCCCGCCTCCACCGGCAGAGTGTACTTCGCGTGGAGGAATGTCTGATTCTCCGCTCCCTTGGGACGCCACATGTTGACGCCGACCTCGGTATTTTCGTCGAGCCCGAACGTCCCATAGAAGCTGTGATTCTCCAGATCCCCGCCTTCTCCGGCACCCCAACCGAGGTAGTAATTGCCGTCGCCCACCGTCTCGGCGTTCGGCACTATCAGCATGCCGGTATATCCCCTCAGCGTGGGCTGTGCCCACAGAGCCGAGGCACACAGCAATGAAACGACCACCACCGCTATCAATACTCTTGTTCCATGCAACTTGATCACCCTTCCCTTCCTGCGTTGTGCGAGTGACCGCGGACGGTCGATCCCGCCAACAATGCGATCCTCTTCTGCAACGACTACACGTGTATAATTTCAACGCACCCCGACAGAGTCCTTCCAGTCGGAGAAGAAAGTTTTCCTTTCGCTCCTCACAGGGTCCATCCGACTGACTCAATTGCCCCACTCTCAAAGGAATCACGCTGCTCGATGAGCAACCTACCACCGCATTCCTACCACGCAGGCAAGGAGTCATCATAGATGGCACTCACCAGAGAGCAGATCGTTCAGGACCTTCGCGCACTCGGCGTCGGTCCGGGTATCACCGTGATGGTACACTCGAGCCTCTCTGCCATAGGCTGGGTCGAGGGTGGCGCCGAGACAGTAATCGAGGCGCTGATCGAGACCGTGGGCCCCGAGGGCACCGTAGCCATGCCCGCGATGTCGAGCGGCGTCTTCGACATCGAGACCTCTCCCTCGAACGTCGGCACGATCACAGAGGCCTTCCGTAACCGGCCCGGCGTGAAGCGTAGCTTCCACCCGACGCACTCCGCCTGCGCCATCGGCCCCCGGGCTGACTATCTGCTCGAGGATACGCTCGATCACCCGACCGCGATCGGCAGCGAATCACCCTGGGGACGACTCTCACGCCTCACCCGGGGCCATGTGCTGCTGCTGGGCGTCGATCAGGACCGCAACACCCTCCTGCATCACCCCGAGGAGATCGTACGCGCTCCCTACCTGAATACCATTGAGCGCAAGTACCGGGACGAAAGCGGAGAGGTGCACACAAAGACGCTGGAGCTTTTTCCGGGGCCGCATCGCGACTTCATCGGTCTCGAATCGTTGATCCGCGAGGGCAATGCGATGCGCATCGGTAAGGTATGAAACGCGGTCGCGCGGCTCATGCACGCGGGCACCACTGTCGAGATCGTGGTCGATGCGCTTCGCAGGGATCCGGCCGCGGTGCTGTGCGACAATCCCAACTGCGATGACTGTGTCATGCAACGGGCTGAGATCAAGGCCCACGACCTCGCTAAGTACGATTTCGCCGCCTCGGCGCTGCTGGACGAGCTGGTGGATGACCTGCGCAATGCCGCGGGCGAAGCCGAGCATCCGGGCGGCCTGCAGGCGGTGCGCAGTGAGGGCATCGATACCGTCGAACTCGGTCCGGAGCTGTCTCGACAGTTCATCGAGGAGCCACGAGCTGCCGCGGGATTTGCGGCAGACCTTGCCGACACCGCGATGACGGTGAGCTGCATCGATTGCGGGCTCACCCCGCGGGAACTCTTCATCGACCAGCAGTCCATCGATCGCGTGACGAAGCTGGCGGAGATCGCCCCAACGCTCGATTGCAGGCTGCTGAAGGTCCCCGCGCCTCCTCCGGGGACCGGCATCGACACGGCCATCTCCCGCCTGCGCGCGGTCTGTGAGGCGGCAGGCGACGGAATCACGGTGGTCTTCGAGAACCGGCCGGCGACGCTATGGTCCACCGGCGAAGCCTGCGAGGAGCCGCTGCTGGCCCTGGCGGAGAAGGTCGACATCGGCTTCGCCTTCAACCCGGCGCATTTCGCCAACGTCGGTGAGAAGCCGTTCCTCGAGACGTGGCGGAAGACGAAACTGAAGCATTTCACCCGCATCATCTATGTAACGGACGGCTGCTTCCCCGGTCGAGCCAAATACACACTCCCGCTGAAGGGTAACGGGGAGATCAAGGAGATCATCTCGATCTTCCGGGCGGCTGGCTTCGAAGGCTTCACGACGCTGAAGATGGGCGACCGTCGGGGCAATGCCGAGTTCCGCCGCCAGGCGGCGGCATTCCAACGCCTGCTGGAAACGTCCTGAGGCACTGCTGTCAGGGTTCAGGCGGACCACATCCTGCAGGAGATAGAGAGCTTCGGCCTGCTGAACACCGGGGATGTACGAGGGCGGCGACAGTGCCGATGAGATCGGGGCTCTTCTGGTTCGATCAGTGTCGGACGCGGGAAATCAGATGCCGAGAGCCTGGTAGAACGGTGCAATCACGCCCAGCAGGCAGTACAGATTAAAGGCAAGCATCGCACCTGTAACCACCAGCGGGATCGCGCGGTGTGCCCGCCTCGGCAGCAATCGGCCCACTCCAAGGGCCCAGAGCATGGTTGTCACCGGCAGCACCGGGAACAGGTAACGCCCCTGGCTTCCACCGCCGAGATCGATCAGAAGAATGTACCATAGAACCGCAAGTCCCAGCAGTACGAGTCCGAGGATCAGCAGCCAGAATCCGCGCACCTGAAACTTCGACCATTGGAGACGACCCGCGCGCGCGTCGAATATGAAGCCCAGCAGGCCCGGCAGCGCTGCGACCGCTATCACCAGAAATCCCGTGTACATCCACGGCGCCACCGCGATGTTCGTCCACGCGAAGCCCGCCCAGAAGTTCCGGAAGAACATCGGCAGGGCGATGGAGAGCACCTGCACGATCATCTCGGGGTAACCGAGGTAGGTCTCCCAGGGGATCTGCCGCTCAACATTCGCCGGGAAATGCACCGGACTGCCGTAGAGCGCGATGTTGCGCCCATACCACCATCCCGCGACCACCGCGGCCACGCCGAAAACTACCCCGAGACGCTTGAGCAGAAGCGGCCAGTCGAGCGCCGCCGCGCGCGCGCCGAGTCCCGTGAGGATCGTCTCCGTCGGCTTCGGCTCATGGCGAAGGCCGATCGACCAGGTGAGCGCCAGTAGAGCAACCGGAACAGCCGCGTTCGCAGAGTCCTTGGTGAGCATCCCGATGCCAAGCGCGAGACCGAGCATCGCACAGCGGCGCACGGTGGGACCGTGGCGAAGGATCAGAAGAGAGATCAGGAGCGTGAAGCCGACCGCAGCCACTGTCGGCGGATCGTTGCTCGCTGAGGCTGATATGTGCACGTACATCGGCAGAGTGGCCATGAACCCCGCCACGGTTGCCGCGATCCAGGGGTGATCGGGAAAGAGCAGGAAAATGATGCGATAGCCGAGGAAGACGCCGATCGCACCGATTGCGACGGTAAGCAATCGCACAACTATCCAGGCCTGGCGCGCGGCGATGGTGAAGTCATAACTCTGCCGCAGCGCGTCCAGCGCAAGCTCATGCTGCCCCTCGCGCACGGTGGGATAGTCGGGCAGGCGGGCGATGATCTGATCGTCGCTGTCTCGCGCCGGCGTGGGAGGGACCGCCGGATCATCCGGCGCGCCGATCATCGCAAGCTTGCCAGCGGCGGCGCCCAGCGTGTAGTATAGCGGGGCCTGATAGGCTTCATACCCTGCGTCATCATCGTAGAAGTGCGCGAGGCGTCCGTGCTCTGCGATGAAAAGGATGTACTGGAAGTGCGCGGGTTCGTCCGGAGCCTGACCGAGCGGCAGCACGAATACGTAGGCTGTTCCCAAAGCAATATATACCGCCAGGCAGGCCGGCAGGAATATGCGGGACCAGCCACTGGAACGCCAGCCGGCCCCTGAGGCGTTAATCGAAATGAGATCGCCGTCGCGCTGAGTCATCGCTACCGCAGTACAATGTATCACACAAGTGAGTGCGGCGACAATGCCGCGCGTCCTCAGCGGCGCGCGGCGCTTCACGCAAACACGCAGGCCTGGAGGCTCCGATGAAAGTTGTCCTGCTGGTAGGTGGGCGGGGTATCCGCCTCGTCGGCGAGGATGCCCCCCTCCCCAAGGCTCTCTATCGCATCGGACAGCAGCCGTTAGTCTATCACATCATGCGCATGTTTGCTGCCAACGGTATGAAACGATTCCTGCTAACACTCGGCTACCGTGGCGAACAGATCGTGGATTACTTCCTGCACCACGCCCCTTTTCTCCAGACCGACCTTAGTCTCAAACTCGGCAGCGAGGGGGGGCTGCCACAGATCCGGCGACTCAACGGCCCGGAGGAATCGTGGGAGGTCATACTCGCACATACGGGTATCGAGGCCGCAACCGGCGAGCGCCTCCGGCGCGCAGAGCAGTATCTCGATGATTGCGAGCAGTTCATAGTAACCTACGGTGATGGCCTGGCGGACCTCGATCCTGCTGCGCTGGTCGATTTTCACCGCAAGCACGGGCGGGTCGGCACGGTCACTGTCGTGCGCGCCAACTCGCAGTTCGGTCACGTCGACTTTGGAGACGGCGGCGTCGTCGAGTGCATCGAGGAGAAGCCGCCACTGCCCGGATGGATCAACGGGGGCTTCCTCGTCTTCGACTCGAGAATCTTCGACTACCTGCAGCCGGGTGACAGTCTCGAAGCCGACTGTCTCCCGCGTCTCGTGGATGACGGGCAACTTGTCGCCCGCCCCCATGACGGCTTCTGGGCCTGCATGGACACATACAAGGACGCAATGGCGCTAGAGGAACTCTGGGCATCCGGACACGCACCGTGGGCCGTTGACGGCCCCTGACGACAGTGGCCGACGGCAAACTGCTGTAGTACTGAGCCATGGCGGCGCGGACACCTCCGTGAGCGCTTTGCTCTGGGAACGCTATCCCACAGATTGGCCGTGGCGCGCCCGAAACAGCAGGTTGGCGTCCGACAACGGCGGGCGAGAGATCGACAACTCTCTGCTCCCTCACATCATCAATTGAGACCATTGGGCAACCCCCTCCACCACTGTTTTCGTAGATAGCAGACAGAGGAGCCGGGCACGGGACCTGGTCTCCCCCTGTCGCGGTCGTCACGCGACACTCACTGCCTCTATTGAGTCGTTGAGTCGGCTAATCGGGAGAATCGTTGATGGACCGAACTTCTCACGGAACTCGCCCATCCCGGGAATGGCACAGCCGGACAGTGGACGAGGTGATTCGGGAGCTTCAAACAGATCCCGACACCGGTCTGACTGCGGAGGAAGTAGAGCACAGGCTCGCCAGGTTCGGCCGGAACGAACTCGAGCGCAGGTCCGGTCCGGGTCCACTGAGGATATTCCTGCGGCAGTTCCAGGAGATACTGGTCATCGTCCTGCTGGTGGCGGCGGTGGTCTCCTTCTTCATCGGTGAGAGCGTTGATTCCATCGTCATCATGGCGATTGTGCTCATCAACGCCGCGCTGGGCTTCGTGCAGGAGTACCGGGCGGAGCAGGCGGTCGAGGCGCTGAGAAAGATGACTGCCCCTACCGCCACGATTATACGTGACGGTCGGCAGATCGAGGTGGCCGCCGTCAACGTGGTCCCCGGTGATCTGCTGGTGCTTGAGACCGGCGACCGCGTCCCGGCTGATGCGCGGGTGATCGAGGCTTTCAATCTCGAGGCGGATGAGGCTCTGCTGACCGGTGAGTCGCTGCCGGTGGCCAAGCAGACTGAGGCGCCCGCCTCCGACGCATCCCTCGCGGAACATACCGGCTCGGTCTTCATGGCCACGCACATCACCGCCGGTCGCGGTCGAGCGGTGGTAACCGCGACGGGCATGGATACCGAGATCGGGCGCATCGCGGAGGAGGTAAGCACTCCCGATCTCACCGACACAAACCTCGAGCAAAAGCTCCAGGTGCTCGCGAAGGGGCTTCTGCTCGCAGTCTGCGGCCTCTGCGCGGTCATATTCCTCGTGGGCTGGCTGCTCCGGGGACAGGATCCGCTGACACTGTTCATGGCGGTGGTCGCTCTCGCGGTAGCCGCGATCCCCGAAAGCCTGCCTGCGGTCGTGACAATCGCGCTTGCGCTGTCGGTGCGCCGTATGGTCGCACGCAACGCGATCGTCAAGCGCCTGTCCGCGGCCGAGGCGCTCGGTGCAACCACGGTAATCTGCAGCGACAAGACAGGCACGATGACCGAGAGCAAGATGGCGGTGGTTCGCATCTTTGCCGGAGGGCATCGCTACGATGTCGAGGGCGAGGGATATCTCCCTGAAGGCCGAATACTTCGCGACGGGGACACGGTCACAGATAGCCCGGTACTCCGCTGGCTTGCGCTTGTCGCCGCACTGTGCAATGATTCGAAGCTCATGGAGGATGACGGCTGGACAATTATCGGTAATCCGACGGAGGGGGCGCTCCTGCCGCTGGCGCGAAAGATTGGAGTGAACGAGCACGAGGTCCGGGACGGTCATCCTCGCCTTGATGAGATCGCCTTCGACTCCGAGCGCAAGCGTATGAGCACGATTCACCAGGCCGGGGACGGTTACTTCGTCGCGACGAAGGGTGCCGTCGAGGTGGTAGTCGATCTGTGCGATCGAATAATGACCGACGATGGCATCGTTGAGATGGATGCGGAGACGTCGCGGGACGTTGCCGAAGCCGCCGCGGAGATGGCCGATGACGCGCTCCGTGTGCTGGCCCTCGCCTCGCGCGAAATAGATGCTCCGCCCGCATCAGATGCTGCCGGGACCGTCGAGTGCGATCTGGTCTTTGTCGGCCTTGTCGGGATGATCGATCCGCCACGGCCGGAGGTAGCTGAGTCGATTGAGCATTGCCACAGGGCGGGAGTCGCGGTTAAGATGCTTACCGGCGACCACCCCGCCACCGCCCGAGCCATTGCGCGACAGATCGGCTTGATCGATGGAGGTCGCGTGGTTGACGGCCGGGAACTCGACGCGATGGACGATGAGCAACTGAGCGAGGCGGTTGAGGAGATCACCGTCTTCGCGCGACTGGTACCACAGCACAAGGTCCGCATTCTCGAGGCACTCAAGGCGCAGCGTCAGATCGTCGGAATGACCGGCGACGGGATCAACGATGCGCCCGCCCTGCGACGCGCGGACATAGGCGTGGGGATGGCGCAGAAGGGCACGGACGTCACGCGCGAGGTTGCGGACATCATCCTCGCCGACGATAATTTCGCCAGCATCGTCGCCGCCGTCGAAGAGGGTCGCATTGTCTACGATAATGTCAGAAAGTTCACCCGCTCGCTGCTATCAACCAACGTGGGTGAACTGCTGATCATCGCGGTGGCGGTCCTGGCCGGATGGCCGCTGCCGCTGCTGCCGCTGCATATTCTGTGGGTGAACCTTGTCACAGACGGCCTGCCTGCCCTCGCGCTGGGCATGACGAGGGGCGAACCGG
Organism: candidate division WS1 bacterium; assembly: GCA_003566775.1. Classification (GTDB taxonomy): domain Bacteria; phylum Armatimonadota; class Zipacnadia; order Zipacnadales; family UBA5352; genus UBA5352. The sequence continues at coordinate 1,867 of PXBW01000218.1, read as the reverse complement.
ACGTGATGGACCGTCCGCCGCGTGACCCGGACGAGAACATGCTCACGGACATGATGCCCTTTCTGCTGGTCACTGGACTGCTGGTGACCGGCGGAGCGCTTGGTGGCTTTCTGTGGGAGATGGCCTCCCACGGCCTGGGCTACAGGCAGGTCCTCGAACTCGCGCAGTTCGGACACACTGCGGAAGGTATGCCCGCTGCGGCCGCCGAGGCGTTACGGATGGCCCGCACCGTCGCGCTCACGCAGATCGTGCTCTTTGAACTGTTCCTTGCGCTCAACTGCCAGTCGGATCGCAGATCGTTTCGTCAGGTCGGATTCCGCAACATGTATCTTTTCGCCGCCATTGCGGTCTCCATCGCAGCACACATGTTACTGCTCTACACGCCCGCGCTGCGCGAGGTGTTCCATCTCGGCGTGCTCTCACTCGAAGAGTGGGGGCGGGTGCTGGTGCTGGCGCTGCCCGCGCTGTTTATCAGCCCCCGCGTTCTTGTTCACAGCCACGGCGACACGAGCGGAGCGGAGCAGCAGGCCACCTGACGCCCGCTGCACCGGAGACTGTCCTGACCGTCCGCCGTCGGTTTTCGGACAGGCGAGACCCCATTCCCGCCTGTGCCGGCGCTCACAATAGCCCCGCCCCCTCTCCGGCACCGAGGGCCGGAAGAAGGTGCCGTTCGCCGCAAGCAAGCCGCTGCAACCAGGGAGAATCCGCTCATGATCGACCATCGAATTGTTCGTGAAACACCCGACATTGTCCGCGAGGCACTGAGAAAGCGTCGTTCAGACTACGACCTCGATCATCTGATCGAGATCGAGGCCAGACGTCGCGAACTGCTTGCGGTCGAGAATCTTCGTGCCGAGAAGAATCGGCTGTCCGAGCAGATCGGAGCCGCGTACCAAGCGGATGAGACCGAGCGCGCCGAGGCCCTCAAAGAAGAGGTAGCCGAGATCTCCCGCAGGATCGAGGAACAGGAGAAGGAGCTTGAGGCGGTAGAGGCCGAGTTCGAGGCATTGATGCTCGACCTGCCCAATATACCGCATGACGAGGTTCCAGAGGGCGAGGACGAGAGCGAGAACCCCGTTCTCTATGAACGCGGCGAGCAGCCGAAGTTCGTCTTCGATCCTCTCCCCCACTGGGAACTGGGCGAGCGGCTCTCTCTGCTGGATTTCGAGCGCGCCGCAAAGATGGCATCCGCGCGCTTCGTCATGAACGTCGGCGCCGCCGCCACCATGGAGCGCGCCCTCATCAGCTTCATGCTCGACGTGCACACCCGCGAGCACGGTTACACCGAGGTCATCCCACCCTACCTCGCCAATACACGATCGCTGGTAGGCACCGCCACCCTTCCGAAGTTCGAGGAGGATCAGTTCAAGACCCGCGAGGGCCTCTACCTGATCCCCACCGCAGAGGTCCCGCTCACCAACATGCACCAGGATGAGATACTTGAGGCTGAGAGTCTGCCGCGGTACTACACCGCTTACACCGCATGTTTCCGCCGCGAGGCGGGGTCCGCGGGCCAGGAATCGCGCGGTCTGGTGCGCCTGCACCAGTTCAACAAGGTCGAACTGATGAAATTCGTCGAGCCGGGAACATCCGATGACGAGCTTGAACAGCTTACCCTCAACGCCGAGGTGATCCTCCAGCGCCTCGAACTGCCCTACCGGCGTATCATCCTGTGCACCGGTGACCTCGGCTTCCAGCCGCAGCGCACCTACGATCTCGAGGTCTGGATGCCCGGTATGAACCGCTGGGTGGAGATAAGCTCCTGCAGCCAATACGGAGAGTTCCAGGCTCGCCGCTGTAACACCCGCTATCGCCCCGACCGCGAAGCGCCTCCACGCTTCGTGCACACGATGAACGGATCGGGACT
>PXBW01000057.1 GCA_003566775.1 candidate division WS1 bacterium | reverse complement strand
GCTTCCGGCCGTTGCCTTGCCGCCATCATGGAGAACTACCAGCAGGAGGACGGAAGCATCGCGGTTCCCGAGGTGCTGCGGCCCTACATGGGCGGAATGGTCGAGATCTCAGAGCCGTCCACCTGACGTCACGCGACGCGACAGGACTGGATCGAACCGGCATGATCCCGCGTCAGGAGCCCTGCCTGAGCGCCGCAGGTTATGCGGCGCGTTTCGGCGAACTATGGCGTGAGATGACCGCGGTACCACACAGGAGGCTGCAGCAGATGGACATCAACCGTATCTCCGCATGTACCTACCCGCTGCGCGAGCATCCCTATGACTACGCTCTTGCAGTAATCGCGGAGTCAGGAGTGCATCGCGCTGATCTCTGGGGACGTGATCCGCATCTCCCGGAGGAGCCGACCGAGGAGGACCTCGCCGCAATTGAACAGGCCTCCGAGGACACAGGCGTAACGATTGCGAACCTCGGAAGCTACCCCGGCGCCGACTTCTCATCAGACGATCCGCAGGCGCGAGACGCGGCTCTCACCCACATGAAGCGCATAATCGATGCGGCGGAACGCTTCGGCTGCCTCTCGATTCGCGTCACGCCGGGCCGGGGTGAAGACCCCGCGATCATTGACACGATCGCCCCGCTCATGGCCGAGAGCGCTGACTACGCCGGGCGCGCGGGTGTCCGCCTCGGAATGGAAAACCACCGTGGCAGCATCGCCGGCAATCCCGAGCATTGCCTCAGACTGTGTGAGGCGGTTGCCTCCCCCTGGTTCGGCGTCTTATACGAACCATGTAACCTTCTTCATAATGGCGTCGATTACCGCGCAGCTTTCGACCTATTGCAGTCATGGATAGTTCATGTGCATGTGAAAGATGGGCGGGTCACCGAGGACGGCTTCGAGCGAGTTCATCTCGGTGCAGGCGAGGTCGATCCTGCCTGGCTTGTCAACGCCCTCGGGAGCATCGGATATGAGGGTGATTACGCCCTTGAGTACGAGATACCGGAGATCGAGCCGGTCGAAACGGGACTGCCTCGTTGGGTGGAACTTTTTCGGCAACTTTGATACTATGTTCTTAGCATGGAGGATACACGGTAGCGAGGTCTCTGATGGACGAGCAGCCGAAGAATGATGAGCGGAATGGCCCGACCGCGGATGACGGTATCATCGGCGGGATAGACCCTGTCGATGCCGGCGATGAGGCGTCGGGGGCGGAACGCGTTCGACGTCCTGGCCTCTGGCGCCGCCGAACGATAGTTGTCGGGTGCCTGCTCGCAATCCTCGGGCTCTTGCTCGGAGGGGGAATCGCGCTGATGATCGGTCGGCAGACCGCCGAAGCTCCCCGCGAGCGTATCGACAGCGATCCGGAACCTGCCGCAACAGTGAATCGCCTCATCTTCTCCCCCGCCCCGGATCGGCCGGAAGCAACTCCCGACATCATCCCGGCGGAGACTGCAGCCGTGTACTGCTTCTTCGAACTCGGAAGGCTGCCCGCCGATGCAGAGCTTGAGGCACAGTGGTGGGGTGATGGTGAAGCACTGGGTGACCTGCCCCTTGAGGACCTGCAACGTGAGCAGGATGTCCACCATGCATCTGGTAGGTTTACTCTACGTTCCCCTGCCGAAACGGAGGGGACCTTCGCCCCTGGAATATATGAGGTCGAAGTCCGCGGGGTTCATCAGGTAGAGGTGAGCGTGCGATCCAGCTTCGTAGTACTGCCGCAGGGAGCACGTATTCTTCAGGGCGGTGGAGAGCCCGAAGGCCCGCCGGTCATCCGGTCCCTGCGTACGGCTACCGACGTCACCGAGGAAGGCGAGCCGGTCGGTGCGGCAACTGACTTTCCCCCGGACGTCGGAAGAATCTGTGCGGTCTTTGAATACCGCGGCATAACGCCTGGAGCGGTGCTGACTGCCCGCTGGCACCTTGGCGACATGGAGATCGAGCGTGCGCGGACCGAGATTGCGATCCCCGACAGCAGCGGCTGGGCCGAGGTATGGCTGTCCACGGGTGAAGCCGACCGCCTGCCCCCGGGGCCCTATCAGGTGGCGATCCATCTCGGCGACGAGGCGGAGCCGCTGGCATCCGTCGGCTTTACGATATCCAGCGATGCCGACGCTCAGGGGCCCGACCGCTAATGGTTGCTCTCCCCCACTGCCATTGATCACCGAACCAGAGGACTGGAGTGGTTGTCCGACGCACCATCAGCAGTACAGGTAGGCTCGGTGCACCAGCGAGCACTTAGATGCCTCGCGCTGGCCGCCTGGCATTTGGTCAACCCGTCCAGCGACACAGAACTGTAGTCACCGTAGATCGAGTGTATTGCGCACAGTCGCCGGGGTTCAATCTCGGACCCGGGTGTAGCTGCGCGGCCCGGCCGGGACGATCAGTGAGATGATCCGGTCGAGGTCCTCATTGTCGTGATAGCTGATATGAATTGATCCCCCACCCGAGGGACGCGAGAGAACCGTGACTTTAGTCCCGAGGCGATCGCGAAGCCGGCGCTTGACATCCTCGACATGCGGATCGGAGGCGGGCGCAGGTGCAGCCGTACCCTCGCCCTCAGCCTCTGGATCACTGTCGGCCTCGTGAGGTGGCTCAGGTTCCGGATCAGGCCCGCGACGAACCCTGTCCTCGGTCGCTCTGACCGTGAGATCCTCCTCCTGAATCGCGCGAAATACCTCCTGCATGCGTTCCGGATCAGATCCAAGCGCCAGCAGAGCCCTCGCGTGCCCCTGCGTGATCGACCCGGAGGCCAGTGCCTCTTTGATGTTACCGGGCAGATCCAGCAGGCGAAGCATGTTGGCGACGGCAGAGCGGCTGCGCCCGAGTTGCTCGGCTACCTGCTCCTGTGTGAGGCCGAATTCATCGATGAGGTGTCGTAGCGCGTGAGCGGTCTCGATTGGGCCGAGGTCATCCCGCTGCAGATTCTCTACCAGCGCGAGTTCCAGCATTCGCTCATCATCGGCCTCAGTGATGATGCAGGGAATGGTGTTGAGCCCCGCTCGGCCTGCGGCCCGCCAGCGCCTCTCACCCGCAACAATCTGAAAGACGTCTTCTTCGTCGGTTTTGCGGACCACGACCGGCTGTACCACCCCATGCGTCTCGATAGACAGGGTGAGTTCCTCGAGTGAATCCTCATTCATTTCGGAGCGTGGCTGATAGGGATTCGGCTCAAGGTTATCCAGGCTCACCTCCAGCACGGCGCGACTGCGCGCCAGCGCCTCTCCGGAGATGAGTTCGCTCAGGCCGCGTCCGAGTCCCTTCTTACGCATCCTCAAAGACCTCCCAGTAGAGCCTTCGGTAGGCTGCGGATCCCGGGCAGTGCTTGTCATAGATCACCGCCGGCAATCCATGACTTGGTGCCTCGGCGAGACGCACGTTGCGCGGAATCTTTGCGCGAAAGGTTCTGCCGGGGAAGTTTTCGCGCACTTCCTCCGCTACCTCTTCCGCAAGATTCGTTCGCGCGTCGTACATGGTCAGCAGCGCTCCCTTTATCATGAGCGCGGGATTGATCTCCGCCTGTACCATCGATATGATCTGGAGAAGTTGAGAGAGCCCCTCCATGGCGTAGTATTCGCACTGCATAGGTATCAGCACATGATCCGCCACCGCCAGCGCGTTAATGGTTAGAACGCCGAGCGAGGGTGCAGTGTCGATCAGAATGATGTCATATGCTGATCGCACGGGTTCGAGCACCCTGCGCAGGCGCATCTCGCGAGAGATTGCATTCGCCAGGGCCATCTGCGCACCGGCGAGGTCGATCGTCGCCGGCAGAACGTCGAGCCCGGTCGTAGAAGTGGGGCAGATCACCTCATCAACCGCAGGGTACGCTTCCCCATCTGGCTTGCAGATGAGATCGTACAGGCAGTATTCGATCTCATCGCGGCTTACACCCAGGCCGCTCGTAGCATTGCCCTGAGGATCAGCATCCACAATAAGCACGGACTTGCCCTCGAGCGCTGCGACCGCGCCCAGATTGATCACGCTGGTTGTCTTCGCCACCCCACCCTTTTGATTCACGACCGCGTAGCACCGGGCCACCGGAATCCCTCCGCCTGCATGTGTCGGGAGGGCAGTATCTGCACTCCCGGGGTTTACGCCAACATATCCACAAGGTTTTCCACGTGCGGTGGAAACTCTTAGAGTCGGTATCCGGTGAGAACCAGGTCGGGCAGCACGGTGCGCACAGTATTGACTACTTCGAGACCCGTTGGCGGCCGGTCATACGCGGGATCGCCCGGAGCATGCCAGGCGCCGACAAAGCCATCCCTTCCACATAGTCCCCGAGCCAGGGTCAAAGCGCGTTCCGGTTGTGCCAATGCCCGAAAGACCACCCCATCATAGCCGGTCTCCGAGTCGCTGTCAACATCGATCTGGAGGCACTCCGCATTCTGCAGGCCCATTCGTCTCGTGAGAAGCTCGCACGCCGTGATTGACCGGGTAGCGCGATCAATCAAAGCAACATCGATATCGGGCGCGCATAGGGCAATCGTCGCGCCGAGAGCCCCATTCCCCGCACCGAGATCGGCGATTCGCTGCGCCGACCGCCAGTCATGAAAGCGAAAGAATGCCAGAGCCGGAGCCATCGCGCGTATGAGTGCCTCATCGACCTGCTTGTACTGAGAAATCCCACGCACCCGCGCTGTAGCGGCGAGCAACTCGGCCCCGGTGCGCAATCTCTCCAGCTCACCATGGTCGAGATTCAGGCCGACCTCGCGCGCTGCACTGGCGAACTGCTTCAGTCCCGATGATCTCATGAGGATCAATTCCCCGCGCTCGTGGAAGAGACCTTTCAGCAAATGCAGAATCACTGTTTCACGTGAAACGCGGGAGAGTTAGCTGAATTGATATGACGCGTGCACCCTGTGTGAGTGTCCCGATTGTTCCACGTGAAACAATCACGGCGCCGTCATGTGGCGTGGTGGGTTCTTCTCGGTAGATCCAACACCTGCGATGCGGAAATCGGCGGGTAGCGCTGAAGCCAGTGTTTCACGTGAAACAGATTGCCGTCGGAATGTTGGTGGCGGACACACGTACGGGGACATGCCGCGCTCGGGACTGTCATCTGGGCAAGTAGTAGCGGCAGCCTCGCTCGCATGGCTGATACCTCGTGAGTCTTATAGCAGATCACTTCCGTGAAACGGCAAGTCTGATTGCAGTAAGCACCGGCGCGCAGACAGGCGTGGTTGCGTGGCATGTGCAGGGCAGTATAGGTTTTCTTCCCCAAGTTCAACATGGTTTTCCACAGAGACATGGCAGACAGACCCGGGGCAGGGCTGCTATCCAGAATATCTACAGGATTATCCACGAAACAGATTGCTGGAGCGCCTGATGAGCACCGCCAGTTCAGTCTGCGCGGACTGCCGACGTGCAGGGACAATCAGGGCGTCTACGGGATCGTAAGCTCGATGATCGCATGAAGATCGAGGCGGGGGAGAGTGAACACGGTGTAACCTCGCTCGATGGCGAAGTCAATCCGTCTGCCGGAAGGCCGCTCAACCACCTCAAGGGCTTCCCCGCGAACTCGCACCGGGATACCGCTCACCGAGACAATGTCCTCGACCACGACTGGATGGGAGCCCTGGCCGAAACGCTGATTCGCGTAGTTAATCAGGTGGAGAAAGCGACGCGATCCCCGCCGGCGCAGGATTACCTCCACCTGCGCGGGCGCATCCACGATTACCTCCTGCGCAGGGGCGATGCGGTCGAGCATCGACAAAGCGATGCTGCGTAGAGGGGAGTACGAGTCAAGCTGGTAAAAGCGGAAGAGATCAAAGGGGAAGAAGACCACCTGACCGTCGCCCACTCTGTTGAGAAAGACTGACCCGTATCCGGATGGCGCCGCCGGGGGCGCGTTATGCGCAGCATAGAAGTGCTCCCGCGTGCGTTCGTAGATCGGGTGTGACAGTGACGCCAGCACCTCTGCACCCGAGGCCTCGCACTCGAGTGCGGGGATCTTCAGGTACTGCTTGGTGGTCGCATCCGGTCCCGGTCCGCGGAACAGCAGCGGCCCATCCGGCGCATTGATCTCAAACAGCGGGTCCACGACATATCCGCACGAGTAGTCGGCGAAGCGTACGGGTTTCACTCCAGAAAGCTCTCGCAGGAAGGTGGGCGAGACCTCCTCGCCATTCTCGTCGTACATGCCGCAGCGCCATGACGCCATGACCGCGCCTCCAGCCTCAACGTACGCCCGGATCGCCTCAAGCTCCTCATCCGTCAGCACCAGTTGATCCGGCAGCAGTAGCGCGTGGTAGTCCCCGAGGCGATCAAGGGCTCGTTCCGAGATGATGTCGAAGTGCCTGCCTCCGTCGTGTAGCACGCGTGCAGCCCCTCGAACACTGGTCATCGGCCGTCTGTCGCCCGCATGCTCCATCCACCAACCCAGATGATGTGCGCGTGACGAGTGCAGCACCGCGATGTTCGGCACGGAGGTCGTGTCGCTGCACCATAGCTCAACGGCCCGAGCCCGCTCATAAACCCCTCCGATCAGCTCGTACGCCGCCCGGTCAAGTGTCCCGTCATGCAGCGCCTGGTCGCCGATATCCACGATACCACCATGAGCGAGGCCAGTCGCCGCCTCCAGATGTAGCTTGGCCTCAGTCTTGTAACTGAAACTTGACCATCCGCCATAATGGAAACGACTTGTGCAACATTCATAAGGCTTGTCGAAATGTTGAAACCAGCGCGCCTGAATCGAGGGCAACCAGTCCTCCGGCGTATGTGCCTCACGGAATAGGATGTCCGCCGTGTGATCGTTATCGAGATACAGTTGCGTGACGTCACCGGCGTGATTCCAGCTTATGAGCAGCTCGGGATCCGTCGATCTGACGGTCTCGACGAGTCGCTCGCGGAACCGCTGCTCGGTTCCGATGCGATACTCGTGCAGCAGGCGCGCGTCTTCAGTCCCCGCCTCGGGATCTGCGGGGATATCACGGCCATGAAGGTCGCTGAACTCCGCCCGACAGTAATCGCAGTAACACCCGGGCGGGGCGACGTAGGTGATGTCAAACCAGAGACCATCGACCGGGTAATCAGCCGCAATCTCCCGCGTCATCTCGATGATCTGATCCCCGTAGGGCGAGTTGAGGCACATCCACCACCAGAACCGCGGTGTCTCGCGTGGCTCATCCGACGCATCTCGCTGCCGCCACTCCGGATGCTCCTCACCGGCGCGATGATTCCACGCGCAGGATATGTAAGCCATTACGGCCACATCGCGCCTGCGGCACTCCGAGGCGACCTCGCGAACGTAATCGAACTCGAGCCGTGAGTGCTTGTGACCGACCGCCGTGTCGTAGTAGCAGTTCCCGTGATGGCAGTGCGCGAAGATCGTCACCGAGTTCACGTTCGCATCGACGAGGGTCGCCACGTACTCCTCTGCGTCGAAGCGCTCGAACATCTCCGGCGCATCGTCAGGCAGGTGCATATCCAGATGGACCTTGCGCTTGCGGTCGAAGTACTCCTCGGGAGTCATCACAACTCACAACCCGTGTGCTGCATGATAGCGCCTTCGGAAAGATCTATTCGGCAGGCAGTGGGGGAGACCTCCATGCCACCTCAGGTGCAGGAGCGCGCGCTGACGATGGCGAAATCGTTCACATCAGATCACCCCGACCCGCAGGAGCAGATACATGGAGAGGCTCACAGAGCGTATCCGAACGACTGCACTTGACGCCGGGGCGGACCTGGTGGGAGTAGCGCCCATCTCCCGCTTCGAAAACGCCCCGCCCGAGTTCCATCCACGCGCCGTCTTTCCACCGACCCGGACTGTAGTCGCGATCGCCCTGCGCATGGCAAGAGGCACCCTGAAGGCCGTGGAGGAAGGGACCTACTGGCAGGCGTACAACTGCGATTCCTACTGGCACATGAACGAGGTGGAGGCACCTCAGATCCTCCGTCGCATCTGCGTTGCGCTTGAACAGGACGGTTACACCGGCCTTCCCGTGCACAATCCCTTCCAGCCTCATCTCGGACGTCGGATACGGGAGGACAATCCGCTGGGGCCGGATGGCATCTGTTCCCTCCGGGTGATCGGCGTCGCCGCCGGGCTGGGAGAGTTCGGGATGTCCCGATTCTTGCTCACCCCCGAGTACGGCCCCCGGCAGCGCATCTTCGCCGTCTTCACCGACGCGGAGTTGGTTCCTTCACCTCTCTTTAAGGGTAGCGTTTGTGATGAATGTCTCGCCTGCGCGAGGGAATGCCAGGCCGGGGCTATCGGTGACGAGCGCACCGAGGTCGTCACCATCGACGGCCGGGACTATCGCCACGCGCCCCTCGACACCACGGCCTGCGCCAGGATTCAGACCGGACATGACCCGCGCTTCTCTCCATTCCGGACAGGCGAAGAGGAGGAGGGGCGGCAGCCCGCCTACAACCGGTTCATCCAGGAGAAGTTCCATCACAGCGGCATTATCTGCGCGGGTCGTGGCTGCATCCGAGCATGCATGGATCATCTGGAGAAGACCGGGCGCATTGCAGGTCGCTTCCACACACCTTTGATCGAGGGCGAGCGGTGGAAGCTTGATCAACCGCCGGGTGGCGGAGAGGATCGCTGACACTCCAGTCAGAGCCCTCGAAGCCTCCACCTGTGGCCGCCCCCGGTAGAGCCTCCTACCCGCCGCGAGTGCCGGGGCGCAGGGCAGGCCGCGCGCAGGTAACGGAGTGTACATAAGGGGCGGAGGAGGCTGAGGCCGGCGGCGCGAAGAGTAGTAAGATACCGTACCCGTCACCTCACACCCGAAAAGGCGTGCTGGGGCGACACCGCGACCCGGTCGCTCATTGCCCTGAGTGCCCGATAAGGCGCGAGGAGGTCCGTGGGGCGCTGGTGAAACGGGTGATTGGAGTCTGATCGACGAGGAGGAAGTGGGCAATCCTTCATCATGAGTAATCACGTCTCTGATACTTCCTCTGAGCGATCCGATGGAGATGGTTGCTCGTGCATTATCGCTGTACTCTTGCTCATATTCATGATACCCACATTCGGCGTCTTTTGGTCCATAGTGGGCGCTTTAGTCCTCTGGAGTAAAATTCGCGAGGAGGTTAAGACTTCTCGTCAGGCGGGCACGTCGAGCGGATTAGTTGGTACTGAGGCCTCCGAGCAACCCGCTTGTTCTGAAGGAGAAGCGCGCCTGCACCGTCATGTCAAGGAGTTATTCCGTACGGGAGTAAGGCAAGAGTACTCCCCGCCGTGGCTCGATCAGCAAAGGATTGATGTGGCTGTCCCGCGGCGAAAGCTTGCCTTCGAGTATCACGGTGAGCAGCACTACGACGTGGATGGTTACTGGAACAAGACTGAAGATGACCTGCGCAAGCAGCGTGAACGCGACCAGCGTAAGCGGCGGAGATTGGAGCAGGAGGGTTGGACTCTAATCGAGGTGCCCTACTGCGATCGAGAGCAGCTCTCTTCTGCTTATCTGAAGGCTCACCTGCGAAAGGCTGGCGTGGAACTCACGGTAGGCCAAGAGTCTCCGTCTGCGCAGAGGGAAGTCACATTAGAGGACAGTAAGCCGGGGAAACAGGATAATGACACCATCTCGCCCATAGAAGAACGTGTGTTGAAGATGCATAAGGGCGGCAAATCGCGGCGGGATATCGCCATGGAACTTATCAGCAAAGGCGAGAAATTCTCTTCGACCAAGGAGCTACTCGCGAGGGTGCTGCCCAAAGATGATGAGGAGGAGCAGTAGAGAACGGGTCTTAGAACGCGCCTCCACGGATAGTCTATCAGCAGGCTTCGATCCGAAGCAACGGGAGGGCGCAATGATGGCCAATATGCATGACGCGGCAAAAGCAGGCGATACGGGACTGACGGGTGACGCTGAGCGCCGCCCCGGTCGGAAGCGTAGTAGCAAACATCTGGGCGGCACGGCGACCATGAGCATCGGCACCAGTGCAAACCTGCACCACGTGGGCAGGCGCAGGTGAAGGGAGACGATGGTGGATGCCGGAAGAACCGAGTTGGAAGGTAAGGCTCCCCAGTGGCGAGACCGCGGGTCCTTTCACAGTCGAGGAATTGTGCGAGCAAATTGCTCTCGGGAATGTCGAGCCCGACTCATTCGCTCGACAGCGCGACAAGCCCATCACGCGGGTCAAAGCCGTTGTCGGCGAAGATCGGTGTCTTGAGGCACTTGAGGAGCGAGAAGCGCGAGAGCAGCAAGAGATAGAGGAAGGCTTGGAGGAACTGCGACTCATAGGTAAAGAAGCCAAAGAGACGTGTCCATTAGGGGACATGGTAGCTTCGGCGGACCAGTTGGCAGACAACTATCAAAGAACCCCGAAGCCCTTCTGCTGCGGTTGCGGTTGTGGACTGATGACGATCATCGTTCTGCTATTGACCGTCCTATTTGTGGGGCTGGCGTAAGAGGAAGCCCAATAATTTGGCGCGGCAGGCAAGCTCGCTGAGATACCCGACGAGGGTGCTCGCTATCCCGGAGGTCAGTGGTGATTGGGGTCCCGAAAAAGCTCCGTCTTCGACGGCTCCGGTCGCGAAGACGCTCCACGAGAATGCGCGAGCCGGCGATAATCCTGTCTCTGTCCGCCGGCAGGCACCGTGAATCAGCCGTACTCCAGAGCGCTCTCGAGGTATGCCTCGGCGCAACGGATGTTCCGTTCCGCCTGCGCGGCGGTACGCTCCGCCCCGCGGCCGCCGCCTCCGCCGGTGAGTCGCAGGGTGAATCCCCCACCGGGCGCAGCCACCTCGATCGCTTCACGCACGAGTCCCCGCACCTCTGTCGGCTCCATGAACACAAAGGCCTGAGACGGTATGTTGCCCGACAGCAGCATCCGATCGCCGACCAGGCGCTTCGCCTCCGCGAGGTCGCAATCGGCGTAGGGGGGCGGTTCCAGTGGCTCCACCGAGTCAACTCCCATCTCTGCGAAGCGCTCAAGGAACCCCATGCAGTTGCCGTGACAGTGGGCACGGAAGCGGCCGCCACGTTCATGAATCGCCGCATAGACCTCGCGATCGTAGGGAAAGACGAACTCGTCGAAGAGTTCGCGTCCCATCCACGGAGGAATGAACATCTCGTGCGCGGCGCTGGTGAAGTTCGGGCCGATGCCCTCGTCGAACATTGCGTGTACAGCGCCGATCACGTAGTCATTGGTCACGCGCAGATAGCGATGCATCAACTCCGGCGCGGTCAGCAGCCATGAGTAAGCGTTCTCCATGTTTGCCGAGCGCACGAGGGTTCCGAGCGGATGCAACAGGGAGATCAGTTGAACTGCGTCATCGCCAATGGCCGCCATCGCCCGTTTGAAGTCATCGCTCAGGGGAGGCCGCGGCTGAAGTCGTACGCTCAGGACGCGCTTGAGGTCCGCGGGTTCCTCGATGTAACGCTTCTCCCAGTGATAGTCCTCGATGCCGGTCTCGAAGCGCGGGCGGCGGATGACCGCGGTGAACTCCCCCGCGGGCGTGTGCATCGTCCACTCGATCCGTTCGTACCCCCCGGTGTCCTCAAGCACTCGCTCGCTGCGCTCGGCGGGATGCCCGAGGAAGCCCCAGTCGTAACCGCTCACGCCGACGAAGTTGTCCGCGTGTTCCTCGGCGAGACGGATGAGGCGCTTGCAACGCGGGTCGTCACGCATCTGCGCGGTGACCGGGAACTCGACCGGCGCGCGATCCGGTTCCCGGTGATCCCACGCGGTCTCAATGCGCTCTCGATGTGTCATCTTCAGAATCCTTTCCGGTTCCCAGCCCGCACTCCGCGCAGACCGCCTCAAGCTGCGCGACCCGCTCCGGCGACTGCCGCCGCGCGCCGGGCAGCGGGTTCGCCAGCCCCAGCCACGAGTACTTCCCGCCGGTCGCGGGGTTGAAGGGCAGAAGCTCGATCCTTCGCGCCCCGACGCCTGCGACCAGCCGCGCTATCTCCCGGATCGTGCCCTCGTCATCGTTAACCTCAGGGATCAGCGGCACCCGCACCAGCACCTCCGCGCCGCTCTCGATCAGCGCCCGCATATTCTCAATGATCTGCTCATTACCCGCGCCCGTGTACTCCTCGTGAGAGGCCGAATCCGGCAGCTTCAGGTCGTAGAGCCACAGGTCCACGACCTCCGCCAGACTCTCGATCGTCTCCCACGGCGCGAGGCCGCAGGTCTCCAGCGCCACGTGGATGCCCGCGTCGCGGCACAGCGTCGCGATGGCAAGCGCGAAGTTGGGTTGCGCGGTCGGCTCACCGCCGGTAATCGTCACTCCGCCACCGGTGCGCGCGAAGAACGGTTTCAGCCGCGATGCGCGATCCGCGACCTCACCCGCGCTGACCGTGCGCCCCTTCACCTCCAGCGCCCCCGCCGGACATGCCTCGATGCACGCCCCGCAGAGAGTGCATCGGGCGCGATCCTCCGCCGCGATGAGCCCCGGTCTGCGGATATGTTGCGGGCAGGCATTCACGCACGCGCCGCACTGCCCGCAGCGCGTCTCGTACCAGACGATCTCCGGCCCCGCCGCCTGCGATTCGGGGCTGTGACACCACGCGCAGGTCAGCGGGCAGCCCTTGAGATAGACGGTCATGCGCACACCGGGACCGTCGTGCAGCGCGGTCTCGTCGAAGTCGAAGATAGTGCCCGTCACTTCGCGCGGGTCGCTCACCAGCCAAGCTCCTCGCGCGCGATCACTTCCTCCTGCGCCTGCGCGGAGAGCAGCACGAAGGGCACGAGGTAGCCGCCGATGCGCACGTAGAGATCGCGGTGGGCGTCCGGATCTTCCTGCGCCGCGCGCATCTGCTCGGTGGAGGCGAGGTTGAACTGAAGCTGGTAGACGCCAAGGTCCAGCGCCGCCTCGGTCAACCCCAGTAGCGCCTCCACGCCCTCATCTTCATCGAGCACATTCGCCTGAAAGCGCGCGTTGCAGGTGGTGCCGCCGAGCCCGCGCGAGTGATCGAACTCGTCGGTGATCGACCGCACCAGCGACGGGAAGCCTGGCGTCTGCACTCCCGTGCAGTTCATGATCGAGTTCGCCAGCGGCTCCCCCGCCAGGCGCCCGTCCGGGGTCGCGGGCGTTGCCTCACCGTAGCGAATCCAGACGGTCCAGCCGAGGAAGCCGGGCAGGAACGGGCCATCGAGGTAGTTCCTGTTGCCCTCGATCAGGTCACACCAGCCACCGGCGACCTCTCCGAAGAGCCGATTGCACAGCGCGTCATCGGTCCCGTGCTTGGGGCAATCGCGCTGAATCGCCCGGCGCAAGGCCTCATGGCCCGTGAAGTCATCGCGGACCGCAGCGCGGAAGTCGTCGAGGCTGTATCGCCCGCGCTCCTCGACCAGCGTGTGAATCGCCGCGAGGCCGTCCACCACGTTCGAGGTACCGACCGCCTCGGGCTGGATGAAGTTGTAGAGCGCGCCCCCGTCGGAGATGTTGTGCCCGCTCTCCACGCACCCCTCGATAAAGCAACTGAGCAGCGGGAAGGGCCGGTGTATCGACTGCAGCCACAGGTCATGATTGCACTGGATGACCGCGCCCTCGGCGGCATGGCGCAGCACCCGCATGAAGGCATCGCGAAGCTCCGCGTAAGTCCTCGGAAGGCCGTTAGCCATCCGCGCGAACCCATCACGCCAACTCGCAGGCGGGTCGGGCAGCCGCAGGCCGACATCCGCCGCGAAGTCATCGGCATGCCCCTTCTCCGGATGGACGCCGCCGAACAGCGCGTACTGCAGGCACATTGCGAGGTTCACGTAGGGCCATGCGACATGGGGGTTGCTGCGCCCCATGATCGAGGTCTCGGTGCAGGTGCTGGGCAGGTGATCGACCGCATGCTCAAAGGGCACTCCGTGGCGCACGAGGCCCTTCACGATCTGATCTGAGTTGAAGATCGATGGCTGCCCGTTGCCGTTGCGCAGCAGCGCGATCGCGCGGCGCATGAACTCCCGGTCGATCTGTGCGTGCCACGAGATGTCGATGCCGGGGAAGTACATCTGCACCCGGTCTGCGAGTTCGAGGATGCGGAAGGAAAGCTCGTTCGTCGCGTCGGAGCCGTCGGGCCTGCGCCCTCCGAGTACGAGGATCACCGCGCTCATCTGCGGCCCCTCGAACTCGTTGCACTTGATCAGAAGCTGTGCCAGCAGGTCGTCGGCGAGGCTCTCGTCGAGCGTTCCAGCCTGCCTCTCGGCCTCGTAGAAGCGCCATGCCCATTGATCGAGCCGCCCGGGGCCGAAGCAGTGATGATGGATCGAGTTCTCCAGCGCGATGCCGAGGAACATGAACCAGCCGAGTTGCAGCGCGTCGCGGAAGCTCCTCGGCGGCTCGTGCGCGATGCGCCGGCAGGTGGCCTCGATCTCGCGCAGATCGGCGGCCCAGGCGGGGTCATCGGCGTCCTCTGCCATCTCGGCCGCAAGCTCGGCGTAACGCTCGATCATATGCTGCAGACCACCCAGCGCGATGCGCGCCGCCTCATAGAAGTGCTGCTTCGCGGGTGTCTCCGGGTCACCGGGGCCTAAAGCGCGCTCCGCGTCATCGATGCGCCGCAGGATGCCTCCGAGGCCCTGCTGGCAGGCGGTCGGGTAGTCGGGCGCCATGTGCCCCTCGGAGACGAAGCCCCGCCACTGCTGGCTGGCGAGGTACTCGTTCGCCTCGGCGATCTCCTCCGCGAGTGTCTCGTCAGCATGGGTGTTCGGGTGCCATCCCACCAGGCGCTCGCCCTCGCGGATGCGCACGGGCATCCGGGCGAAGAGCTGTGCGACGGCCTTTGCGACGCGCACCTGCCTGCGCGCCTCGCCCTCGGTCTCGCGGAAGCTCTCGGCCATGAAGATTGCGCGCTCTTCGAAACTCCCGGCGTCCGCGAGCACGTCCTCGCGCAGCGCCCGCGACCACCCCGACAGCCCCTCAGGGCCCACCGGGCGCGGAAGAGCATCGGTTGTGCGATCGACGGTTGTCGCCATCGGAGCGAGTCTCCTCCTGACGGATATGTAGTACGGTTTTCGTCTCGCAAAGTATGAAACCTCCATCGAACCTGTCACGGCGATCTTTCTCTGTCCGTAAGCGACTCGTAATCCGGTTACTCAATCAGTACGAGAGCGATTGCAAGCAGCGCAACTATAGATAGACCAACTACTATGCCATACACCATCCACGTGGGATGAATGTCGATGCCTACGTCTTTGAGTTCGCTGGATACCCGATTATAGCGGCGGAGACCGATAATCGTCATTCCCCCGCCAAGCACAATAAGGATCAGTCCCAGAACTGTGGCGATCCGCTCGGCATCGGCTTCCGCCAGAAACTCCGCGACGCCCAATCCGACGCCGATCGATGCCATACCCGTGCGCAACCATGCGATGAAGGTCCGCTCGTTGGCGAGTACAGTTCTGTTCATTGCCCACTCTGTGCGCTCCTCGGCGCCTTCTGTGCGCTCTTCAGCCTCCTCTGTGCGCTGCTCGGCTAACTCGGTACGTTCCTCCGCCAACTCCTCAGAGTTCATGTCATCCCGCTGTTTGTCACTCATCCGCTCTTCTCCTCCACGAAACTGCCCGTCTGGCGGACGATGTAGCCTGCATTGCCGCTGGAGTGCCACTCAGTAGCAGTCCCTCTCTCGTGTCACAGATGAATGTGTCAGGTGTCGACTCGCCGTGCTCGATGAAGACCAGCGATATCACCTTGCGTGCTGGCAGCGTCGCTACGGCATCAGTCTCATCCACTGGGATAGGTCGAGGTCCTTCGTCGGTTGCTGCCATCGACGGTAAACCTCCTCAGGTGGTGTTTAATGGGGATGTTCGTCTTGACGGATGCCGCACCTCCAGCGATTGCCGCGACTCCCCGGACGCACGCGGCCAATTAGCGGGGGGAACCCCGGCGCGGAAGGCGAATCATTAACTCGCTTGACGACTACCGGTCTTGCCAGACTGATCTGAGGAGGGGTTGGAGATGGAATATCGCAGTCTTGGACGTACGGGCTGCAAAGTGAGCCCACTGTGTCTTGGAACGATGCTCTTTGGAGATGACACTCCCGCTGAAGACGCCTGGGAGATGGTGGATCGCGCGCTTGATGCCGGCATCAACTTCCTGGATACCGCAAACGTGTATAACAGAGGCGTCTCCGAACAGGTGCTGGGACAGGCGCTCAAGCGCAACGGAAGGCGCGACGAGATCATCCTCGCCACCAAGGTCCATGGTACGATGGATCCCGATGACCCTAACGCGAAAGGGAATCACCGCCAGCACTTAATCAGTCAGTGCGAAGCCTCGCTTCAGCGCCTTGAGGTCGATCACATCGATCTCTATCAGATTCATCGCCCCGACTCGTCACTGCCGATTGACGAGACACTTGGCGCGCTCGACGATCTGATCCGTCAGGGCAAAGTTCGCTACGCGGGCACTTCCACGTTCTCCGCGTGGCAACTGATGGAGTCGATCTGGGTGGCGCGCGAGTTGGGCCTCAACCGCTTCGTCTGCGAGCAACCGCCTTACCATCTACTGGATCGGCGCGTGGAGCGGGAGTTGATTCCCTTCGCACAAAGCTACGGCTTTGGGATCATCCCATGGTCGCCACTGGCAGGCGGCTTCCTCACCGGCAAGTACAGGCGTGATGGCGAGGTACCCGAGGGAACGCGCTTTGCCGAGCGCTCCGGCGAACGTAAAGAGAAGCATTTCGAGGACCGTGTCTTCGACGTGATCGAGCGCATCGAGCAGATCGCTGAGGAGAAAGGCTGCTCCATGGCGCAGTTCTCGCTCGCATGGGTGATGCATCAGCCAGGAGTGACCTCACCGATCATCGGTCCACGCACGATGGAGCAGCTTGAGGATAACCTCGGCGCGATGGAGGTTGAAGTCACGGAAGATGATCGCGCCCGCATCGATGAGTTGATCGATCCGGGCGAGGGCCTTGTACCTTACTACGAAGCGGACTTCGGCCCGAGTCAGTGGACCTGGCTTTAAGGGACCATAGCGACGGGACAACGGTCCCGGCGAGGGCGCCGGGACCACAACGGCCACGGTTGAGGGGCACGGTGCAGGCCGGAACCGGGGTTCGGCCTCTCCGGAACGGACGGCTCATCCGCCCCGCGCGTCGAACTCCGCCCGCTGCTCCGAGATCAGCCGATCCTGCTCCTCCGCCCACGGGTCGAGGATCTCGCGCAGGTACCAGACTTCCTCCGGATTCTCCTCCGCGAGATTCACCGTCTCGCCGAAGTCCTCCGTGATCCGCGACAGCCAGATCGGCGGCGGTGTCTCCTCACGGTCGCGCATGGTCCCGTTCAGCACCAGCTTCCAGTCGCCGCGGCGGATCGCCCGCTGGCCCGCGTAGTTCCATGCGATCCAGTCATGCGGATTCTCCCCGCCGCTCACCAGCATGTCAAGCAGTGAGACGCCGTCGAGATCGTAGCGCGACGGATCGCCGCCCGCCGCCTCCAGCATCGTCGGGAAGATGTCCATCATGATCCCGACCTCGTGGGAGACCTGCCCGCCCTCGATCGTTCCCGGCCAGTTCATGATCGCGGGCATGCGCACGCCGCCGTCCCAGAGCGTGCCCTTGTGCCCCTTCAGGCCGCCGGTGGTGCCTCCGTAGTAGGGGTCCTTCGTGCCGTCGAGCCAGTTGCGCGTCTCCCGCGACGGGCCGTTGTCCGAGGAGAAGAAGATGAAGGTGTCCTCGCGGATGCCCTCCTCCTCCAGCGCCGCCACGATCTCACCCACGCCGTCATCGACCGCCGCGATCATCGCCGCCATTATCTGCTTGTCCCACGGCAGGTGGTCGAAGCGGTCCACGTACTCCTGCGGCGCATGCATCGGGTAGTGGGGCGCGTTGTACGAGGTGTAGAGGAAGAACGGATCGCCGTCACGCGCGCACTCGTGGACGTGCTCGACCGAGCGCTCGGTGATCATCGAGGTCATGTACTCCCCGTTGCGCCAGATCTCCTCACCGTCCTCCCAGAGATCGTGCAGCGGGTCCACGCCGCGATTTTGGCCGTAGACGAACAGGTGCGAATAATAGTCGATACATCCGGAGAGGTGGCCGAACCATTGCTGAAAGCCGAAGTTGTGCGGCATCGAGCGTTCGGTCACGCCGAGGTGCCACTTGCCGAAGAGCGCGGTGCGGTATCCCTCCTCGCCGAGGGCGTGGGCGATGGTATTCCCGCGCTTTGAATCGGGCAGGCCCTCGGATTCACGGTGGCTGGGGAGCACGCCGTTGACCCCCGCGTGGTCGGGATACTGGCCGGTCATCAGCGCCGCGCGCGAGCCCGAGCAGACCGCGCAATTGGAGTACCAGTCGGTGAAGCGCACGCCCGAATCGGCGAGGGCGTCGAGGTGCGGGGTGCGCACATCCGTCTGCCCCATGCACGAGAGATCGCCGTAGCCGAGATCGTCGGTGTATATCACGATCATGTTGGGCCGTTCCGCGGGCATCACGATCACTCTCCGTCCGCAATCCATCAGATCTTTCGGACTTGCTTCGCCACGATTGCGGACAGACCTGCATCGCAGCCTTTGCTGTGCAAGATGGAGGGGCCGCACGAGCCCGCCCCGAGCGTTAGCGAGGGGGAAGGGCGAGGCCGGCCCATCGGTCGTCACTGCGTAACGACGGACGCATGTAAACGACACATGCGTCCCTCCGAACGGCAAACGACAGGAGGCGGACGTCGATCGCGGGGAGGCGCCGCGGGGTCGCCCGGCGAATGCATGCCGCGGACCGCAAGCAGGCACGAGGGAGCTTACTATGACTGAAAAGACGCGTGTGACGAAAGAGGACATTCTGCAGGGACTGCGCGAGGTTGGGCTGAGCGAGGGCGACGTGGTGCTGGTACACTCCTCGCTCAGCGCGTTTGGACATGTAGAGGGCGGCGCGGACACGGTGATCGATGCGCTGCTCGAGACGGTAGGCGAGAGCGGCACGGTCGTGGTGCCGACCTTCGACTGGGGCCACGCCCACAAGGCCGAACGCGTGACCTTTGACGTGCGCAATACCTCGTGCAAGAAGGAGATGGGGATCATCCCCGAGACCTTCCGGCTGCGCGAGGAGGCGAAGCGCTCGACGCATGTCTGCCACTCGGTGGCGGCGATCGGCCCGCACACCGACGCGGTGATCGATGAGGGCAAGTCGAGCTTCGGCGAGGGCAGCACCTTCCACCGTCTCTACGATCACGATGCGTGGTGCCTGCTGCTGGGCGTGGAGTTCACCTCATGCACCGAGCTTCACGCGGTCGAGGAGTTCATGCGCGTGCCCTATCGCTATCATCGCGACTACGTCGGATCGACGGTGATCCTCGAGGACGGGACCGAGGTCCCCTCTGAGGCGCTGGAGTTCCTGCGACTTGAAGGCTACCGCAACGACTTCGGCAAGATGCGCGAGGTGCTTGAGTTGCATGGCGTATTGCGCACCACGCATATCGGCGATGCGCTGGTGACCAACGTGCGCATCCGCGACATCTTCGACATCACGCGCGAGTACATGGAGGAGGACATCGGCTTCCTGCTGGACGAGGAGTCGCGGGAGCGACTGCGGGAGGAGTTCCCCTCCTCCTGAGTTCGCTTGCGCGAAATCATTCCTCGTCCCCTGCTTTCGTTCCCGTCGTTCCCCCCTCCTGCCCTCGCGCCAGGACCCGCCGCAGGCGGCGTCCGCGCGAAAAGGAGGGGGGTGGCCCGGCGCAGCCGGGACGGGGGAGGAACGCCTCCTCCTTCGCCTCAAGTTCGCGAGGGTGCCGTCAGCGTCGCAATATCAGCAGCCAGTCACTCTCATCAGGCGCCGAGAATGTGCCGTCCGTAATGTCGGCCTGACGGCTGCTGCCGTCACGCGGGTCCCGCCACATAGCCTGTGCGGGCAGGTCCTCCTCGGTCAGGGCAATCTCCTTACCGCTCGGCGTGTACGCGACAAGCAGATCGCGCTCCTCGGTCATCACAGCAACGATCGTGTCCCGCGGATCATCGCTGCCCGGTTGATTCGCCAGCAGCTCCTGCGCGGGACGCAGCCGCCACCACTCGAGGTCGTCGATGATCTCACGCAGAGCGGTCATCCCCTCTATGCCCTCTGACTCAAGCCCTTCTCGCCATGGCTGCACGCTCGTAAGGTTCGAGTGCCCGGGCGCCGGGCCCGTCTCCTCATGCCAGACCCAGATGGGGTTCGTTCCGTATGTCACCCCCGCCGGAGGGGTGCTGAGTATGCTCAGCCACGCCGCGCGCCGCACATCGTGTGCGCTGATGATGTGCTCTGATCCGTAGGCGGGGAACCCCTCGTAGTTAGGTTCAAGATTGATGATCGGCATCTCCAGTGTCCGCCACGCCCTCGCCGGAGGTCCCTTCGCTATCCAGCGCGAGGTCTTCTCCGGCAGTCCGTGACCGCTCTGATAGCCGATGAAGTCGAACCACGGCTCGCTCGCGAACTCCTCTTCCACCCAGCGCGACCCGCACGGATGCATCGTCACCGGTCGGTCATGGTCGGCGCCGAAGACCGCGCGCCCGATCCACCTCCAGCGCTCGATGCTCTCCTCCGGGAAACGCCCGTCGCCACCGAGCAACCACGCCACGTTGTACGCTCCCCAGCGCGCGACCATGTACCTGCAGAGGGCGATCGCGTGCTCCTCCGACAGCGTCTGCCCCGGGTCCCGCTCCGTCAGCGTCCAGAGCATCACCGGCGCGGCCACCATACCGTGCTCATTGACCGCCGCTACCATGCGGTCGAGCCGCTGGAACGCCTCCACGTTCACCGTCAGGCCGTCCGTGTCATCGTAGACCCCGGCTCCCGGCCGGCCACGCCACTGTGTCGTCACGAACTGAATCACGTTGAAGCCCTGCTCGCGGCGCAGCGACAGATACTCCGCCCAGTCGTCCTCGTTCGCGCGCAGCGCCCCGTTCCACGCGGTGTCTCCCAGCCAGAAGAACGGCGTGCCGTCGCCGTGCGCAAGGTGCCGGCGGTCATCTGAGACGCGCAGCGGGCCCCGATGAAGCGGCTGATCCTCACTCGCCTCCACGCAGCGGAACTGCCCGCTCGCGCCGTCGAGCGCGGCATCGGCATCAGAGCGGCTGCGCCACGTCCAGTCGCCGACCTCACCCGGAGCAAAGCGCGCTCGCCACGACCTTCCACCATCCCAGAACGCCTCGACCCGATGCTCCGCCCCGCCCGGCGACACAAGCTCCACGGTTCCGCCGACCGCTTCGGGCAATCTCCCGTGCTGGACCTCTCCGGTCATTTCTACCTCCCAGACGCTCCACCGGGGAATCTCTTCCATCGCCGGACACCTCCCACAGTTGATGAACATGACACCCGCTGACACTGCAATCGCAACTCCCGCGCTACGCAGCATCACCGAACACCTCGACTGACATCGTTATCCCACGTTCTATAAACGGCGAACCCGCGCTTCGGTTCCAATCTCGATCGGACGGTGGTCAGAGATTGGGGAATCTGCGGGAGTTGCGGCAGCTTGCTTCCCGATGCTCTACATCGGCACCTTCAAAGGCAGGAAATCGGAACTGCGTCACGGAACTGATCGTCAGTTAGACGGCAAACAGCAGTCTTCAAGAAGGTGACATTATGAGCCGCCTGATTCTGATCACACTGGCAATGCTTCTTATCGCAACCTCCGGCTGGGCCGCAACCCTCCCGCCCGCAGTCCGCGGGGACAGGACGGTATATCTCGACGTCGAGCCGGGCACCCTTGAGATCACCGTGCTCAAACGCGATCTCAACATCTATGATCGCGAAGACCTGCTTCATCTTACTCTCTTCGATCCGCTCAGCAACGAAGTCTTCCAGCACACCATGCCTGATGACGGCACCGTCGGAAGAGGGCGCGCCGAGGAGTACCAGCGCTTCGACGTCAACGTCGATGTCGAGTTCGGCGGCGTCTATCGACTGCTGGTGCACGGCTCCAGCGATCTTGTATGGGGCGTCGAGACCTCCGCCGAGAGGCTCGTGGTCCAGGGAGGACTGCTCCTGAGCGACTTCGATATCTCCGGAAGCATATACTTTCCCCCGCCGAACGAGGAGTTCGCGATCACCATCGCGGCCCTACACGACCCCGGCAGGCAGACAGTGCCGCTTTACGATGCCGACGGAGAGAAGTTGCACGATTTCGAGCTTACCGTCACCGGCGAGGATCATCTGCTTGAGTTCCCGGCCGAAGAACGCGACGGACTATGGCGCCTCGACATGGAGGCGATGTCCGTACGGTTGAGTATCGACGGTGTGCAGTATTGGACCTCGGAGGAAGACGCATGGTTCGATGTGAGCAAGTCACGGTGGATGCTGCTACCATATCGCACCACTCGATATCTGCAGGCGGGCGAGGCTGCGACGGTAGATCTGACGCTTCGCAACAGCACCGGTGACTCGGATCGCTTTCACGTAGAGGCGACCGCCGACCCAGAAGTCGCCGTCGATGTTATCGAGCCGGAGATGCCCGTGGCTCTGGCCGCTGACGAGACGGCCACGATTCGCGTTCGCGCGACGCTGGCTGATCCACCAGCGGAAGAAACCGAACTGCATGTGCTCCTCAGAGCGACCGCAGAGGACGAACCGAACGCGCAGGCCACCTCGGGCATAAACGTCCGGGTGGGGGAGAGCCCGGTCTCCGAGCCGCTCGAGATGCCGATCACTCTTAGACCCTTCGCGCATGAGGCCGTGCAATTCGGCTACGATCCCGATTATGTGCGCAACGAGGTCTACTTCGACGAGGGCAACCTTCCCTGGATTCGCCATCGCACCGAGGATCGCGATGAGACCACCGGGGTATACAGTCTCGATGAAGATCGCCGCTGGACGCACCATGGCTTTGAGGACGCGATTCGCCGGCAGTGGCCGGACTATGTCCGCCCCGACCGTGGAGCCGGCTTCATCGGCGCCAAGCTCGCGTTCGACGGACAGGGCGGAGTGTACACAACCCTGCGCCTGATCGCGGGCGCCGAGCGACCGGCTGTACTGCTCTTCTCCCCCGATGAAGGGGAATCCTGGGAGGTCCATGAGGTAAGAGGCAATGTCGCCGAGATCGAGCAGTTCACCGGCCATAACAGGCTCGACGGTCCTCCGCCGGTGCTCACCTTCGAGCGTACAGGGCCACATCCCGCGCGCTGGGCCAGCTACCACGATCTTTGGCTCTATCTGCCGCAGCGCGAAGGTGATACTCTTGTCCTCGGGGAGCCGATCAGAGTAGCGGAGGCCGTCATCGGCTCCTGCCAGCACTCAGGTGGCCCGTCCTCAACGGTGACCGCGGACGGCAGCACGCACATCGTATGGGGCGAGATCTCAGGAGAGCCGGACGGTACCGGGGCCGATGAACGTGGAGTGCCGACCTACGCGGCGACGTACGATCACACCACCGAAGAACTGAGCGAGAAAATCCTGCTCGGTCACGGCCCCCCGGTGAACGATGTGCACAACGTCCCGGCCATCACGATCGACAGCCAGGGCATACTGCACGTTCTCATCGGCGCGCACGGACGGCCCTTCCACTACGTCCATTCCCTGCGTCCCAACGATGCCGGCGAGTGGACTGAGGCGGAGCCGATCCTCACCACCGGCTTCACCACCGATGACGGCGACGAGGTGGGCCGACAGACCTACATCTCTTTGGTATGCGATGCCGATGACACCCTTCACACTGCCTTCCGCCAGTGGCGCAATCAGGATCCATACCATGACGGAGAACTCTACGCGGCGCTCTCCTGGCAGCAGCGGCCCAGAGACGGCGAATGGACCGAGGAGGCCACACCGCTCGTCATACCGCCGCTGCCCGGCTACTCGATCTACTATCACAAGCTGACGATCGATCGCCTCGGAGACCTCTGGCTCTCCTATAGCTACCTCACGAGTAACCAGACCTACCAGGGACAGTTCCCGCACCAGTACCACCACCGCGCGGTAATTGTCTCCCGTGACGGCGGCGAGACCTGGAAGCTCGCTGAGAGTGACGATTTCTTCGAGGGGATCGATCTACACCAGTGAGGGCGTCACCGGTCTGTTCACATCGGGATAATATTCCGAAGAACGGTTGACTAAAATGCTCCCAATTGTTATTATGGCCTGCGTGCGCGTTAAGTGCGGGGAGATATTCCATTGGCAGCGTCTATCTTCCCCGCCGGATGTCGCACCAAAGACAGCACAGGGCATACATAACCCCGCGTGCGTAGAGAAAGGCGGAGGGAACGATGCGCATCGCTCTAAACACTGTGCTCAGCGTCGTTCTGACAGGCCTCCTGATCGCTCCGATCCATGGTCAGGCAACAGAGGGACAGTTGACTGACATCGGTCTGTCTGACGGATCGGAAGCGTATTCCGTCGACGAGATGACTTCGCTCAGAGACGGCACCAGGCTTGCCGACGGGAAGCGAGTTCGTCCCCCTGGACCACCACCGCCGCGCGAAGAAGAACTCCCCCTGGAAGATGTCGAGGCGGATCTTGGTCTTGTACCACTCGGTCACTGGGCCTATGACGCCGTCGAGATCCTCATCGATCGGGGGATCATCATCAACTACCCGGACCGTGGCTTCAGCGGCGACAGGCCCATTACCCGATACGAGTTCGCCATGGCTATCTCAAGGCTGCTGTCGCAGATCGATGACCTGACTGTCGAGGGCCCCCCGGGAGAGAGGGGACCCGCTGGACCCGCCGGTGAGACTGGACCACGCGGACCCGCTGGAGAACCCGGACCACAGGGACCCGCTGGAGAACCCGGACCGACCGGCCCTCAGGGACCGGCCGCCGACCTCCAGGAGGTCGAGGAAATCGTCGAGGGGCTCACACGCGAATTCTCGGATGAGTTGGCCGCAATTCGCGAGGATGCCGATCAGCTCTCCGGACAACTGGATGATCTTCGTGGCCGCGTCGAGCAGATTGAAGCCAGGCCCCGCTTCCCGCACATGTTCGGTATGGTGGACTACCGAATCGGTCAGGGCTGCAGCGAGTTGCAGCCGTACGATGCGCTTTCCGCGGTCATCGGTGCCGAGGGTGCAATCAACCCCGACAGTGTCCATGCCCGGATCGCCATCAAGCACACCACCCGACGCCAGCCACTCTCCGTCCTCGGCGCGGAAGTTATGCGCGGGCCACCCCTCGCTGTGCCCCAACCCGTACCCGATCCTGATGAAGGCTACGGTGTTGACGACGTGTACCTCGACGAGGCATGGGTCTCCTTCGATCACGCCTGGCCCGGCCAGGCCACCTGGCGCCTCGGAAGACAGTATCAGAAGTACGGCCTCGGTCTCGTCGTGAATAACGAACGTCTCTCGCAGCAGGGCGCGCATCTGCGTCTCGACAATATCGGAGGCAGTGGCCTTGGGCTCGAGGCGTTTCTCGGCGGCTCGAACTTTCAGCACATCATCGCGCCCTGGTCGGATGTCGCGAACCTCTACGCCTCCGCCTCACTGAGCTATACGCAGGATAACTGGTCGATTTCTGTTCCCTGGCTCATCGATGGTTACGGATATGAGACGCGCGAGGGTGAGAGATTCCGCGAGAGGGCGGCCGGTGTCAATTTCCGCTGGCGCTATGCGTCGGAACGAGACATTCGGGTGGAGTACGCCCGTCTCTATGAGCATGCCAACAGAAAGACCGACACCTTCCCCGATAACGACTCGCCCGAGGCTCTCATGGTGCTGGCGGATCTATGGGCCGACGACGCTTGGCAGGTCAGCGGCATCTACAGCAACATCGATGCGGAGTATGACATCGTATACTCCTCGATCCATCCCTACTATGAAGACCTGCTGGCGATCCCCGACTCGGTCATGCTGCCGTACGAACGCTGGCTATATCGCCCGCTTGCACTGCCCAATATCGAGACGCTGGGCGCCGATGTGCGCTGGACGCCATCTGCGAGGTCCACACTGCGCCTGCTTTACTACAATCTGTCGGCTAAGAGTGACAGATGGGCGGCTTCGCCCCTGCATCGCCTCTACTACGACGAGCTATTCGCTGTGGGCTACGAACGGCAAATATCCGAGGAAGTCACCTCAGGCTTTATCTGGGCCCATCAGTCGCCTTCGGGCGTTGTCCCGACTTGTCACAGTAACCTGTTTCAGTTGCGCACTACGCTCCATTTCTGATTGTCCAGCAAGTCGGATCACGTTTTGAATATGCGCGGAGGGGTGCATGTAAAGTGATAGCAAGGTCGACGGGACTCGGGATACTCATAGCGGTAGTCAGTGTCTCCATCGCCATGGTGATGACCACCGGATGCGATGGTGACCCCTGCTGCATCAAGGGTAAGGTTGAGGGCTGGGTGTACGTGTTGCCCGACGGCACCTCACCAATCATAAGCGGTAGCCGTGTTGCACCGGATGGTTACGTGCCTGCAGAAGATATGCATGTCTACATTGAGGAATACCCGGACCGTGAGACGACAACCGACGCCAATGGGTATTACTTCATCCCCGGTATTCCTCCGGGCACGCGGACGATAGTGACCGTCGTGGATGACATTGAGGTTCGTTTCCGCGTCCCCGTCATCGCCTGCACCACAACGATCGGTGGAGGACATGAGCAGGGAGGCGGAGGTTTCTAAGCATCGCTGATGCATCGGGACACAGCGGTCTCGCAACCGCGATACTCCTGATCCTCGCGCCAGAGCTTCGCTGCAACAGCCGCGGCACCACGGCTGCAACATCGACAGCCTCTCATGATCTTCATGACCGCGGTGTACCGCAGGGGTGCAACGTCGTGTCGGCGTTGTATCCTTTGGCCGTCTGGAACGGATCTTGCGGCATCATGCTCGCTAACGCATCGATGCCGCACTGAATGAGCGGGCTCGGAGCTACACTTGAGGGAGGGACGGATCCGTGTCGGAAGCTCGCACAGGCGTCAGATGGCATCGTGCTCTGCTCGTCCTCCTGGATGCACTGCTGATCAATGCGGCCATCCTCATGGCGATCTGGCTGCGATTCGACGGTCAGATACCGCCCCTCTGGTGGGAGTTCTTCCGGATTGCATCTCTGTGGCTCACCCCGTTGATGATCGTCTTTGGCAGCCTTCTCGGTCTCTACAACCGTGTCTGGGCGTACGCGCGCTCTGAGGCTGCCCTCGCCATACTCTTTGCGGTCACCATTACGCTCCTTATTGGCTCCCTGGGTCTGCTCTACGCGGGCCCCCCGATCTTCTCGCGCAGCATCCTGATGATCACCTGGCTGGTTGCGTGCCTGCTCATCGGCGGCTCCAGATTCGGCTGGCGCCAGCTCAGGAGAACTGTGTGGCACTCCGACGCCGATGGCGAGAACGGAGATCGAACCCCGGTGGTGGTTTATGGCGCGGGACACACCGGCTCCACCTTCATCCATCACGCGGAGACATCAGCGGACTCCCCCTACCGGATCCTCGGCTTCGTCGATGATGACCCTGCACTGAATGGGATGATCGTCGGAGGGCATCGCGTGCTTGGGACCGGAGCGGACCTTCCCCGAATCGTGGAGAGATTCGACGTCGAGGAGATCATCCTCGCCGCTCCCTCCGCCTCCGGACGGCGCATCAGGCGGATGCTCAGGCATGTAGAAGACACCGGAGCGCGCGTGCGGACCCTCCCGCGGCTGCTTGAGACCGGCGACGGCACAGCGGCGCTCGAGGACGTCCGCGACCTCTCCTTCGAGGACCTGCTCGGCCGCGATATGACCGACATCAGTCTCGAGCTGGACCCCGACTATGTCGCCGGACGCACCATCCTCGTGACCGGAGCAGGCGGATCCATCGGTTCCGAGATATGTCGCCAGCTATGTCGTTATCAGCCTCGCGAGATCATCCTTCTGGGCCGCGGGGAGAACCGGATCCACTCGATCTATCAGGAGTTGCAAAGCGCGTTCCCGCAGATCCGCCTTACAACCTGTATCTGCAACTTCACCAATGAGGGCCATGTCCGGGAGGTCTTCATGCGCCACCGCCCCGACGTGGTCTTTCACGCCGGTGCCCACAAGCATGTCTATCTCATGGAGGATCATCCCCGCGAGGCGGTACGCAACAACGTCTTCGGTACCGGAGTGGTGGCCCTCGCGGCAGATGCAGTCGGGGTTGAGCGCTTCGTGGCGATCTCCACCGACAAGGCCGTCGAGCCATGCAACGTGATGGGCGCGAGCAAGCGTCTGTCGGAGATCCTGATCATGGGGCTTGACCGGGAGAGCGAAACGAACTTCACTGCGGTGCGCTTCGGCAACGTCATCGGCTCCAGCGGCAGCGTGCTCACCATCTTCAAGCAGCAGGCGCTCGAGGGCCGACCGCTAACCGTCACACACCCGGAGGCCACCCGCTTCTTCATGACCGTCGAGGAGGCCGCGTTCCTCGTGCTTCAGGCCGGCGCCCTGAGCGAGGGCGGTAACATCTACGTGCTGGAGATGGGCGAGCCCATCTGCATCTACGAGATCGCACGCGAGTTCCTCAAGCTGAACGGCCGCGATCCCGATCGGCCCGGGGCCATCAGGATCACCAGCCTGCGTCGTGGTGAGAAGGTGCATGAGCGGCTCCACAGCCCGAATGAGGAGCTTGAGAGCACGCGCTGCCGCCGCGTGCAGCGCATCTCCATCAACAGCGGCCACGAACTGGACCTCTCGCCTTCAGAGCTTATGGCCCGCGCGCGGCGCGCGATGACCTCCCGCGCCGAGGCCGAGGCCCTGCTCGATGCCGTCTGCGACCCCGCCGACCCATCGGAGATCATTGAACTCGCACCCGAAGCCGCCGGGGAGTAAGGGCATTGGACCTCTGCGGAACCGACTGAACGCCCGAAGAATGCTCTTTATCGTCAGATCCATCGCAATGTGCACAGCGAAACCGAGTGTTGCAGGAGATACGTTGCGAAACGCTGCTCCACGCGGCCAGTCGTGGGAGGTGAAGCGGTGCCACCCATCACGCCACCCGCGGCGGTGCGGGTGCGGGCGCCTGTGTCGTCGGTACAGGCGGCTGAAGGCTGTTCCATCGTCCCGTCGGTGAACGTGCTTGGTTGATTGCGCGCTTGCTGCTGGCGAGGCGGACAAGAATCCTGCGTTGCCTTGCTTTTCTCGCCGATTCGCGGTAGAGTTCGATTACGCGCGGTCTGACCGTGCAACCTTTATGCCATGCGACTGTCTATCCATATCTGCCGTGTGAGAGCGCAATCATACCCGTGGCGGGCGGGAGGATTACGGTGAGTGTTGCGGATCTCCGGGCATTGACCTTGATGGCGGGTGGCGGTTTACTCGTCTGGGGGCTGGCCAATCGTGTGGTGGAGCGCCCTGATCGCGGCGTGGTGGCGCTGGCAGGCGTCGCGCTGCGCTGCGGCTGGTCTTTTCTTTCACGATGTGGTGGGCTTTCGCGAAGTGTGGCGGAAGAATCGGCTCGCACCTGTCGTCGTCGGCTACACCCTCAGGACCTCAGTGACCGGCGAGGTGTTTGGGATGTACTCACAGTTCATGGCCGTGCTCCTCATCTTCGCCGGCATCGGCCATGCGGTCGGTCGGCAGTCCGCGCAGCAGTCGCAACGCGCCCCCCGCGAGGTTCCGCGGCTGTACGGCGCCAACTGACGAACTACAATTACACTAATGACAATGATCCTGTCAATGAAGCCATTCAATACTGACGTCGTTACGGAAATCCGCAGAAGGTATCCCTGAAGCGATGACGAATATCTAAGCTTCGAGTCACTCTGACCTGCACCGGTCCGTGAGGAGGCGCAATGATATCGATACCTGTCATCCGATCGCTGTCGGGACTCAGGCGAGCGCCGATGCGCCTGGCGTTGTGCGCACTGCTCGCCGCCACGCTGTTGGCCTCCGCTTCAGCCGACGAGGCGGAAGGCTTCGTGTACAGAATCCGTGCTGGCGACAGCCTCAACATTCAGGTCGCGGGCCATCAGGAGTGGAGCCTCTCGGTCGGTGTCCGACCCGACGGGCGTATAACATATCCTGCAACCGGCGAGATCCTGGTAGAGGGCATGACTGTCCGGGAGCTTACCGATAAGATCGAACACGCTCTCGGCCCGGGCGGCCGCCATCTGCGTTCACCCAATGTTGTCATAAACGTCACGGAAATGCGCGCTCCCGTTGCGTACATCCTCGGCGCCGTCGCCTCGGCCGGGGCGGTGGAGCTGCCCACCGGCGCCGGGACCATCACGAAGGTACTCACCCGGGCGGGCGGCGCGAAACCGGAGGCGGACTTGAGCCGGGTGCGCATATACCGCGACGACGGCAGCACCGATCTCGTGGACCTCGGCGGACAACTCGATCCGGAGGCCGGACAGACCGAGATCCGCGCCGGCGATGTCCTCATGGTCCCCGAGCAGGAGATCCGCTACGTCGGCGTCCTCGGCGCGGTTGGCCGCACCGGCGAGATCCCTCTCCCACCCGACCGCCCCAGCTTCGACATGCTCGAACTGCTGGTGAAGATCGGTGGGGTGGGGAAGGAGGCGGACCGCGAGCGAGCGATGATCCTGCGCGGCGACGGCTCCATCGACAGCTTTGCTGTCGATCTGGTGCTGAACCGTGAGATCGAGCCGCCGCCGGTGTACGGAGGTGACGTTCTCTGGGTGCCGCCGGCGCCGCCGGATCCGGAGATGCAGTACTTCGCGGTGACTGGCGCAGTGCAGTCTGCGGGGCGGTTCGAGCACCGGGAGGGTATCACACTGGCCGACGCGCTGGCGCTATCCGGGCAGCCGTCGGAGGCGGCGAATCCGGAGAATGTGACGATTATCCATGCGGATGGCGAGAAGGAGATCGTGGATATTCGACCGATGATGCATGGTCAGGACACCGAGATCGCGCGAATGCTCATCGAGCCTGATGACATTGTGCTGGTACCGGCGCGGGACAAGTCTTACGTGGTGCTGGGTGCGGTGGGGTCGAGCGGTTTCTTCCCGTGGGATGAGCAGACTCGGGTGGCCGATGCGCTGGCGAGATCGGGCGGGCTGAGATCGGAAGCGGTGGCGGAGCAGGTCGCCCTGGTGCGGCGCGGCGAGGAGGGCGGCAGGCCCACGGTCGTCCAGCTCGATGCCAGAGGGCTGCTGCAGGGAGAGAATGAGGCGGCGAACTGGCAACTGAAGCCCGGCGACACGCTCTATGTGCCGTCGCGCGAGCCTCGCAGGGGTATTCGGGAGCAACTGGCTGATCCTCTCTCTATTCTGGGCATAATCGGCACACTCGACAGGGTGTTTAACTGGTGAAACGCGTACTCGTAACCGTTATCGTTATCGTCTCGGCAAGCGTGATCGCGTACGCACGGCCCGCCGCTGAGGCTGTGCGGGATATCCGTGCGTACACCGAGGCGATGCGGGAGACCCTGGCGGAGATTGGGGTCGATGTCGATAGAATCGACTCACCGGACGACGAGCTTCTGGTTGTTTACACGCTCCAGGAGGACGGCCCGGCCCCGGAGATGGCGCTCGCCGCCGTACTGCGCCTCTCCGAGCCTCTGGCCGGCGATGTGGGGCGAATAAGGCTGCGCAATGTCGAGGGGCGACGGACGCTCATCGAGGTGAGAGTAGATCTTCAAGAGATAGACAGCGTCCTCGCCTCCACAGTGAACGAGGCGCAGCGCGCGGAGATCGACAGCCTGCTCGGCGCCGCACTGGCGGCGGCGGGCGTGAATGAAGTGCGCGCGCCGCGGAGGCAGAGTTCGGAGGAGGCCCGTTCCTCGAGCCGTATCGTCCAGGAGGGAGACGTAGTTGCTGGCGATAGCGAGTCGGTCGCTCAGCCGCCGCCGGAGAGGTCGCCGGCGGAGACTATCGATGAATCGCCAACAGGGGAAGCGCCCGACGATGGAGACGCGGCGGCCGTCGATCCGGCGGTGGCGGCGGAGGCGCTCCTCGAGCGACTCTCGACGGAGGGGCTTGAGAACATAGCAATCGCCACCGATGCCACCGGAATGTGGTCCATCGAGTTCGAGAACCGCACGTGGCGCAGTGACATCGATGCGCTGGCCAGAGCGCTGGAGGTCGCGACAACAGTTCTGCCGCCCATGAGGGTCACGGTGCAGATCAAGCGCCACGACGTCGTGGTCAGTCATGTGGTGGTGGATCTGGCCGACTGCGCCAGGATGACGGCGGGTATATTGTCAGGTGAGACTTTATCGGATAAATGGGAGGTCGCTGCAGGGCCGGCGGATCTGGCGACACCGGTTGAGGTGATAGCGCAAGGCAATCAGAGCCATCTGCGAACCGATCTGCTGCTTCGCCCCGGGGTTGAATACGCCATCGGGCTTGAATCCGATCCGATAATCAGTGACTACTTTCTGCTGACCAATCTGCAGACCACTATTGCACCGGGGCTATGGGCCAATCTGCGTTTTCCCGCACAGCTCACTTCCAGACAGCAGGTTACCATGGACCGCGGGCTGCTGACTTGGGTGGGGCGGCCGTCCCGCGACTTCCTCGCGACCGGATCGGTCGGTAAGTTCGACGACCTCGCCCATGGCTACTACGGAGAACTGAGGACGGACTCGGACGCGCACCAGTTCGGCCTGGTCGGCACGCTTGTGAGTTCGGAGTCCGGATTCGATCCCACCGACAGAGCCGCCGGTGCAACCGCTTACTACCAGTATGACTGGGGAGACGCTGGCCTCAACACCAGATTGAGCTATGGACAGTTTACGGAGAGCGGCGAGCGAGGCGCCACGCTGTCTCTGCGCAGACGTTACGGAGAGAGCGTGATCGAGGCACGCGCGAACCGCACTGATGACGGCAGGGAGAGCCTTGCGTTCGAGATCTCACTCCCGCTGGGGCCACGAAGAGCGGCGGAGCCCGAGCAGTTGAGGCTGCGTTCTGACAGGGCTTTCCGGTTCGACTACGTGTCGAGTGTTGCCGTGCGCGGCGACTACCTGCAGGGCCCTCAGGACCTCGAGAGCTTTCGCGGGGAACTGTCTCCGGCCTACCTTCAAAGGCAGGGCGCCAGGCTGGCGGAGCGCGAGGATCGCCCGTCGGATACCACGTGGCCCGTGGCGCCCAGCTACGAGGGGACTAGCGGGTTGATCCGAATACCTACCGCCGATGTGGCCGCGGATGGAGAGCTCTTCGCGGGGGTGTCGTACCTCAATCGCGAACACTCGAAGGTTGCGGGTGACGACACGGATGCCATGCCGACATTTCTCGGGTTTGGCTTTCTGCCGAATCTCGAATTGGTCGGCAGATTGACCTTCTTCTATGATGCAAAGGCGTATGACTGGGATTACAATCTCGACCGCAGCTTCAACGTGCATTATCGGCTCAACCGGCAGCGGGGAGAGTGGTTTCCCGCCATCGCGGTGGGCGCACAGGACGTGATGTTCGGAACCCACGTCTCCTACCTGGGCGAGGGCGAGTACGCGGTGGCGACGTGGGAGCATGACCGGTTACGCGGGCACCTGGGCGTCGGCAGCGGAAGATACGAGCCGGTATTCGGGGGGCTGGAGTGGTCCATCGGTGGAGAGAATGCAGCCCACGCGATAGCCGAGTACGACTCCGATTATGTCAACGCGGGGATGCGCTGGTTCATGGAGGATTGGGGGACGGCCAGTATCAGCCTTCTGGGGATGAGGAATGTGACAGGATCGTTGACATTCCGGACGCATCTGCGATAGTACATTATGGAGAGTCATGGCGGGAGAGGACCGCGAGAATCGATGTGTCTTTCCCGCCCGGGGAGATGCCATGGAAGACAGAATGCACTCAATCGATGACACGGAGTCGATTGCGGGATCACGCAATCTACTCTCGGTATTTCGCAGACGGCTCTGGGTGATGCTTCCGGTTGCACTGGTTTTGATAGCGAGTGCGCTGCTCTACGCCGCCGTGCAGCCGAGAATGTACGAGGCATCGGTATGGATGCTCGTGACACCCGGTGAGACGCGGCGTGGGGGAATGCCGTTGATGACGGAGCAGGACGTGCTGAGATCATTGCAGGCGGACATATCGATGCACAGGCGGCTGATAAGAAGCGCGGAGATCGCGGAGAGGGTCAGGCAGGAGCTGAATGTTGACTACCCGATCCACGCACTAATCGATGCTGTGACTGTCGAGCAGGCCCGCGGCACGTCGGCGAACGTGATCTCGATTGCATTCCGCTCTCGTGATCCCATGGAGGCCAAGCAGATCGCCGACACGTGGGCAATGCTCTACGAGCAATCCTCCCGCGAGCAAAGCACGAGGTCCACTGTCTCCGCGATAGATTACGTGGAGAGACAGATCGGGACGGTGTCCGGCGATCTGCGTGACCTTGAAGAACGGATGGCGAGGCTCGAACAGGAGTATCTCACGACCGGGGTGAATATTGCTTCGGCGGAAGGTGGAACTCGCCTGCACAGCCTGATAGGGAGTATCGCCGAGAACCGTATCGAGATGCGGGCGATCGAGGCCCAGATCGAGCGCACGGCGAATCGGCTCGAGGAGGAGCCGATGGAGCTTGAGGAGACAGAGGAACAGCCTTCTTATCAGGCTGTAGCCATCGAGCAGCAGCTCTCTCGGCTTCATGTGGAGCTTCAGGACAAGTTGCAGGAGTACTACGATGACAGTCCGGAGATAACTGCTCTGAGGGAGCATATCGCAAGACTGGAGGAGCAGTTCGAGGAGCGGTCGGAGATGACACGCTCCGCGGTGACCACCCAGCCGAATCCGGTCTATCTCAGCGCACAGGATAAGCTCATAGGGCTGTACGGTCAGTTGGACTCTCTGCGCGCACGGGAGAGTGCTCTGCAGGCGCAGCTTAGCGAGCAGCAGGCCCTTTCGGAACTGGTGCCGGCGGGAAGCATCAGCTACAAGGAGAAGGCCCGGGAGGCGGAGGGCCTGCAGTCGGTCCACTCGTTCCTGCTCTCGCGTCTTCATGAGCTTCAGCTTGAGCGGGCGATGGCGATCGCCCCGGTGCAGGTGGTGAGGGAGGCGGACACCCCGCGCAGCCCGGTGTCGCCGCAGTATCAGTCGATAATCGGCGTTGGCTTCATCGGAGCGATTCTCCTCGCAGCGCTGGCGGCGGTGGTGGTCGATCAGATTGACGACACGTTCGCCGATCCGGATGAGATACGCGACGTACTCGATGCGAGGCTGCTGGGCGTGCTCCCGGTGATCGACCAGGAGCGAAAGGAGACGATCCAGGTAGCCGCAGGAAACGGGGGCACCCGAAACGCGTTTGCGAACGCGACGCGAATGCTCGCCTCGACGGTGAGGATACAGATGTCGCGCGAGAATCTCACGAGCCTCACCGTGACCAGCGCCGGGCGCGCGGAGGGCAAGACGATAGTGGCGGGTAATCT
>PXBW01000201.1 GCA_003566775.1 candidate division WS1 bacterium | reverse complement strand
GTGTCAGTTCTTCCACTGCGGCAACCCGCGCTCAACCTTCGGGCACATACTGCGCGTGGACATGGACAGCCATCGCAACCGGGTCGATCACTGTTATTTCACTGGCAGCAAGTCGATGAGCGTCGGCCAGCGCATCACCGGCGATCCGGAGGTCGGCACCGACAACCGCTACGATCACAACATCTTCCGCGACATATTCCGCTACTGGATCAACGGCCAGGAGAACATCCAACTCGGACAGAATCAGCGCGATTTCGGCGGCCAGGAGCCTCGCGCGCTGGTGGAGCGTAATCTCTTCGATCACGCGTGGGCCGACAGCGAGATCATCTCCAGCAAGTCTTCCCGCAACATCGTGAGGCACAACGTGGCGGCGCACTGCAAGCGGGCGGCGTTCGTACTGCGCGGGGGGGACCATGCGCGCTTCGAGGGGAACGTAGTGTATAACTGTGGTGGCGGGGTTCGGGTGCTGGGCACCGGACACGAGATAGTCAACAACCTGCTGGTGGACAATCACACTTACGGTGTGCATCTCGGAACCGGCACAGCCGAGGGCAACATGCAGGTCGCGGCGGATGACACCCTTGTGGCATTCAACACTATCGTCGGCTCCCCTCAGGGCGTTCACTCCATGCCCCCTACCGAGGCGCGTCCCCACGTTCCGCAACGCTGCCGCATACTGAACAATCTGATTGTCGGCTCGGGTGGCAGACTGATGGACACCGATTCGCTGGAGCAGGAGGAGACAAGACGGAACCTGTTCTGGGGACAGGGGAGTGCTGAGATCGGCCGGGAGGGTGAAGACGCGATCATCGAGGATCCGCTATTGAGCGGCGACGGTATCTTCCTGCGGCCTTCAGAGAGCAGTCCGGCGATAGCGTCCGGGCTGCCCGTCCCGGAGGTGACGCACGACCGCCTCGGCCGGCCGCGTCCTCGTGGAGATGCACCCGACATCGGAGCGGAGGAACTGGGTGCGCCCGAGCCTGAGACACCGGGGATCCTTCCTCCGATACCGCCGGAACCACTGCTGGAACCGGGCCTCTATCGAGGCGAGTCGCTGCATCTTCAGGACGGCGAGAATCCCCCGACCGGCTGGAGCGTCGCGGGCGAGACATCGCGAGACGGAGAGGCCACGGTGCTGGAAGACGCCGCTATTCAGCTTGATGTGGAAATACCAGATGACGTCGTAGTACGCTGGCGTTACCGCCCTCAGACCTGGGCGACCGTTGCGACTCTGGCAGTTAAGGATGCTGAGGGCGAGGGATGGTCGCTGACCTGGGGCGGAGCCGATGATGAGGGACGGCCACTAAGCGGCGTCGATCTGCGCGACGGCTCGGATGATCTGCTCGCGACCGGTGCGGACGTAGTTTACTACTATCGCGACTTCCGACCCGGTTACGGGGGAATGCGCGGTCCTGAGGAGCCGCTGGAGAATCGCTGGTATGATTTCACGCTGCTGCTGCGAGGCGATGAACTCTATCTGCTGCTTGGCCCCGAGGGCCGGGAGGCCGTGCCGGTGATGGTTTGGAAGTCCCATGAGGTGAGTGTGAACGGCCCGCTGACGCTCTCCCTGGCCCAGGAAGGCATAGGCAGATGGCGCGGGCTGGAGATTCACGCGCTTGATTACACCGGCGATCAGTCTCCTCCTGCGCCCCCGAATCTCACTGCTCAGCAACACGGCGGATCACGTGTTGAACTGACCTGGGGGGAGCCCGCATACGACGCCCGAGGCTATATCCAGGAGGTGCATCGCTCCACCGAGGCGGGGTTCACGCCCGCCGCCGAGACCGTTGTAGCTTCAGCGGTGCGTGGTTCCCGGTGGGATGACTTCAGCGTTGAGCCGCAGTCGCAGTATTACTATGCGGTGAGGGCACGAAACGCTTTCGGGCTGACCTCGGAGTTTACCTCAGTGGAGACGGGCAGTGGCGAGGGGGGCGCATCTTATTTGAAGCTGGAGGCATCCGATCTCGAGACTGTGGAACCGCCGATGGTGCTCGCATCGGACGTGCGTGACGAGCCTGACTTCATCTGGGCACCCGGAGCGGACTTCTCGCAGCAGAATCCGCCCGACGACGGCATTGCCCGATTCCACTTCACGATAGATGAGACTGGAGCCTATCATATCTGGGGCCTCGTGCTCGCCCCCGATATGGCGACCGACTCGTTCTGGGTGGCGTTCAATGGCGAACACTTCCGCGACTGGCACACCGGCATTCATCAGCAATGGGGATGGAGCCGGATCGCCGGAGAGGTGCAGCTTGAGGCCGGGGCACACATGGTCTCCTTCAAGCACCGCGAGCCGGGGACGAAACTGGCCGCGATACTGATCACGAACGATCTCGCCTGGGGACCGGAGGCGCCTTGATCCCCGGACGCAGTATCGCGGTAGTGTCAAAGCAATGCGGATTGCGACCGCATTCGAATGTGCGACGCGAAAAACCTGACAGGGAGTGAATGACGTGAAGAGCGTTGTGTGTGCAATGACAATCAGTCTTCTTGTAGCTGGCTTCGCGCCGCAACTTGCGGCGCAGGATGCTGACGAAGCCGTCGTTCCAGTGGAGTTGGCGGAGGTATTGGGGACGAATCCTGATGCTCCGCAGGAGCTTCATCCGCTGGACCTGGAAATACGCGGCAGCGGTCCGACCGCGCCTGAGATCACGGGCGCATACGGAGGACACGTCGGTGGGGACAGGTACGTGTTCAAGATCGTGTTCGCCGATGACTATCCGGATGATGACGTGGTCTTTCATCTCTACGTGGACGCGGATGACGATCTGGCCACGGGTCGACAGGATTCGGAAGCCCATCAGGGCACCGACATCATGTACTCCTTCGTGAACGGTCAGGAGGACCCGCGCATTCACAACCCCGATGTGCGGGCGAGCCAGGCAATCCCGGTGCGCGGCATCGCCCACGAGAACGCCATCTACGTCAGTGATGATGTTCACCTCAACATTGAAGAGGGTGACGCGCACTTCAGGATGAGCCTGCGCAGCCATCTCCGCTCCGATTCAGGTGACACCTGGGGAAGCTCGTGGACATACGTTACGATTCCCCGCGACGAGGACCGTGAGCCACCTGCTCTGCCGATCCCGGTGGCCGAGGGTTTCGGCTGGCTGACCATGCCGAACTTCGCGGAACTCGCTTACAACGTATGGGAAGCTGAAGGCACAGTGCGTCTGCTCGCGGACGACGCGGATATCGAGGAGTACATCCATCGCATGAGCCATGACATCACCGGCGAGGGCGACCCGGATGAGAGTATCACCTGGCGCTCACCAGTTGCAGGCACATATCACATCGGTCTCGTGATGCGTGAGGACGGCAATCAACTGGAAGGACTGGACATTCGCGTGGGTGATGAACACGCGGGAACCACCGTCGGCAAACACGGCTCACGCGAGGTCATGCACTATACCCTGGAAGCTCACGAACTCGAAGAGGGCACCGAGATCGAGGTAAGCACCGCCGAGCATAGTTCGCCGGTCACCTTTCACAGCGTGCATCTTGCGAGCGCGCCGCCCGAGATTCCGGCGCTGCGCATCGAGAATCTGGTCGCATGGCATCTGCCGGATGAGCCGGGCGAGGCTCCCGGGCGCATCATGGTAGCGTGGACCACGAACCGACCGACCGAAGCCGAGGTATCCTATCAGTCCGTGGCTCCGGCCGATGCGGACGAGACGGGGGTGCTGGAGGGTCGCGGACTGGTAAACAATCATTATGTGATGCTGCCTCAGGACCTTACGGGGGATGCGTGGGAGCTTGAGATCA
The DNA here is from genome assembly GCA_003566775.1 of candidate division WS1 bacterium. Lineage (GTDB taxonomy): Bacteria > Armatimonadota > Zipacnadia > Zipacnadales > UBA5352 > UBA5352. The sequence continues at coordinate 6,933 of PXBW01000201.1, read as the reverse complement.
GATGTGCCGAGCGCGAGCAGGATCTGTTTGAGACCGAGCAGGTGAGCGAGAGCTTTGTTGTTCATCGCGATCGCTCGGCCCATTTGGCCGAACATGGGCTTCCCTCTGAGCCCGGCGGTGAGAATGTGCAGATCCCCCTCACCGTGCGGGAGACCTCGGAGTTCGGACGCGATGCATGGCCGGTACGCTCCGGCCTGCCGCTGCCGCAGGGCCTGCTTGGAGATCCTGCGGCGGTGAGATTGCTTGATAACGCAGGCACCGAGATCCCGGTCCAAACGCAGGTGACCACATGGTGGCCGGATGGCATCTCAATTCAGTGGCTGCTGCTGGACTTCCTCGCTCAGACAGAGACCGGGGCCGATGCGAGCTACACACTCGAGGTAAACGCCACGCCGAACGTTTCTCCGGAGCAGGTGGTCAGCGTGGAGGCCGAGGAGATCGCTCTGGAAACGGCGCTGGGACTTGTGAGTGCGCCGGTAACGGTGGACACCGGCGCCATGAGCTGGCGCCTCGGTGAGGGCGGCTTCACGCCTTTCGCCGACGTTGACGCGGAAGGACACCGACGGGCTGCGGTCAACGATGGCGAGGGCGGTTTCGAATTGATTGACGCCGACGGGACGCTCTTCACTTCAGCGTTTGAGGCGCCCGAGGAGATTGTCGTGGAGCAGGCCGGTCCTCTTCGAGCCACGCTGCGCATCCGTGGGCGGATGGTCAACGAAGACGGTGAGGCGCACATGCGCTACCTGTGCCGCCTGCACTTCCACGCGGGAAGCCCAGCGGTCCGCACCGTCTTCACACTTGAGAACGACGTGATCGAGCCGCGCATGAATCGCATCGAGAGCCTGCAGGTGCGCGTACCCGCCGACCTCGATGGTGCCGCGTTCAGCCTTGGGGGTGACGGTGAGACGCTGGAAGTGGCCTCCGGTGATCGCCTGCTCCAGGACGAGGACTTTCGCTTTGCGGTCGGTGATCATGAGGGCGAACGCGCCGACGGCTGGTTGCTCGCGCGCGGAGACGACGGCGCGCTGGCGGTTGCTGTGCGCGACTTCTGGGAGCTCTACCCCAAGGGCCTGAGCGCCGATGACAGCGGCGTCACGTTGGAGCTGCTGCCCGCGCTCCCTGAGGACATCTACGCAGACGCGAGCGACGCCGAACTCACCCAGTGGTACTTCTGGGCCGATGAGGGCCGATACAACCTGAGCACCGGTGTGCGCATCACCACCGACTTCGCGGTGGACTTCGCCGCGAACGGCCACGCCGATGAGCCCGCGCGTTACGGGGCCGGAAGCTGGTGGCGCAACAGAATCTTCGCCGCCGCCACTCCGGAATGGTACTGCGCGACGAACACGCTTGACACTCTCTCTCCACGCGAGGAGGGCCAGTTCGAGATCCTTGAACGCAAGCTCGATGAGGCCTTCGAGGGGTATCTCGCCGCGCAGGAGCGCCAGCGAGAGTACGGCTTCATGAACTACGGAGACTGGTTTGGCGAGAGGACCTGGAACTGGGGCAATCTCGAGTACGACACCCACTGGGGCCTCGCGGCGAACTACATGCGCACCGGCGATATCGAGATGCTCGAGACCGCACGCCTCGCAGCAAAACATAATGCGGACATCGACACACTGCATTACCACGAGGATCCGGCGCGCGTGGGCTTCCAGTACGCACACTCGATCGGGCATACCGGCGGCTTCTTCGATGAGGACTGGATGGACATGCCCGCGGGCTATAACCGCGGCGCGCTGAATCGCAGCGGCCATCTTTGGGCGCAGGGGCAGTTCGCAGTTCATGCGCTCACCGGTGAGGAGCGGCTGCTCGAGACCGGGCGCAAGATGGCGTGGATGCTGGCCGAGCACACCACCGACTTCCGCTACTTCAACGAGCGGACCTTCGGCTGGCCGATCATCGCGCTGATCGGAGCGTACCACGTGGATCCGAATCCGTTCTATCTCAACGGCGCGAAACTGATGGCCGATGCAGCAGTGTGGACCCTGCATCCGGACACCAATCAGTGGGGAGCGCGTCTCAATCCGAGAGAGTGCAGGCATGACCCCTTCCCCGAGGGGCCGTGCTGGGGCTCTAAGCCCTTCATGACCGGCACAGGCCTGCGGGCACTGTCGATGTACGATCAGGTCCAGCCGCGTGAGGATGTACAACGGACCCTGATACGTAACAGCGGATGGATGTGGGAGGTCGCCTACCTGCCCGAGGATAACGGCTTCTTCTACTCCGAGTGTCCCACCCACCGCTCTCGCGGCAGTCAGTGGACGATGGGTCTTGTGGGGGCGGGGCTGTCCTACGCCGCGACGCTCGACCCCGAGCATCCCTATCTGGAACACCTGAAGACAGCCGCGGAAGGATACTTCTACGAGGCCGGTCCGCGGGGGGACGGTAAGGGATTCGGTCAGAGCACCACCTTCCTGGCCGCTCTGCTGAGTAATCTCGACACCCTGGGCCTGACGGCCTATCCGGAGCGACCACAGCACGGCCAGATGATATTCGATCTCCCCGAGGGACCCTATGAGGTCGGCGAGGTCTACGAGGGAAGCCTGGTGCTGCGCGCGCCGCAGGATCAGTCCCTCCATGGGACGCTCCGCCTGCGGGTAGATCCACACTTTGCGATCGAGCCCACCGAGGTGGCAGTCGAAGCGGACCGCGGTGAGAAGACCCGTGTGCCGATCTCGCTGACCTTGCGAAGGCGTCCGCGACTGTTCGCGGCCCTTCCCGCTGTGGCGCTTGAAGCGACCTTCGATGGTGAAGCCGAAATGCAGCCCGCTCAGAGTGCCCTCCGAGGGGCTGACGGACCGGTCGAGGATGCCATCGTGATTCAGGCGATGGACTTCGTGGCGGAAGAGGGCGGCACGGTGCAGGAGCGTGACGACAAGATCGGCGATCTCGGCACCAGCTTCTCACACTGGAATGATACGGGACATGCGCTGACGTGGCGCATCCAGCTTCCGGAGACGGGCACATACATGCTCGCTTTGCGTCACTGCGCGCCACACGAGGGAGAACGCCTCGTGCGCGTCGAGGACCACGGCGAGTTTACCGTGGAAATGCCGGACACGGGAGGCTACGCGTCGAACATAAATGACTGGGTGCATACCGTGGTGAGAGACGACGATGGCGAGCCAATCGTGTTCTCGCTTGATGCGGGCGAGGTGACGATCACGGCGATCAACACCGACGATCGCGGGCGCAACCTCGACTACGTGACGCTTGTGCCCGCCGACTGAAGATCGTTCGAACGACCTCTTACCGGTGATGGTGGCTCATTCTGGCCCCCATCACCGGCCTTCACCTTTCTAATCAACACAGTAACGAAATGCAGGCACCTCGCTACCTCAAGCGCCTCCAGTCAAAGCCCGGGCCAAGGTAGGCCTCGCCGCCCCCGAGGTCATCGGTCAGATGGATATCGCGCGCGGCCTCATCGCGTTCGAGCTGGGCCCGCTCCCTGATGCGGGCGAGCAGGTTCTGCGCCTCGCGCGTCTCCGGCGCCACGGAGAGAACTGCGCGCAGGTGCCTCTGTGCGCTGTCGTATTCGCCGATCCCGGCAAGGGTTGAAGCGAGCGCCATCCGTACCGGCACGAGTCCCGGCTCTTCGCCGATCACCTTCAGCCATGTACGCACTGCGTCACTGGTCCGCCCCTCGTCTGCGGCAAGCGCGCCGAGATGTATCAGGGCGGAAAGCCGAACCTCGTCCCGCTCGCTCCGCTCTGCGGCCCGTCCCAGGGCGTCGCGAGCCGCTCCACGGCGCTTGAGGACCGCCAGTGCCAGTCCGAGGTCGTGCCACGTGTCGGCATCATCAGGTGCATGTTTCAACGCCGCGCGGTAGCTCTTCACGGCCTCGTCGAAGCGATTATTCACTACGAGGAGATCGCCGAGTTCGTTGTGCAGCACCGGCTCAGAGGGGTGGCGCTCGATGGCACGGCGATAGGCTCGTTCTGCGGCCTCAGGATCTCCGCCCGTCAGCAAACGCCGCCCATGCCTGTGGAAGTAATCGATCGGCGGCGTCTGCTCCAATGCGCCTCTGAGCACGAGGCCACAGGCAAGACAGACGCGGCCGGCCGGCGAAATCGGACGACCGCAGGCGCTGCATGTGCGCACTCGCGGCTCGCTTACTTCGGGGATGCTCTCTCTTGCATCTGAACTCACACGTGCAGTGGGCTGCGATCGTTCGCGGCCTCCTCGCCGCAGCATCTCTCCCACCGCGTTCATGCTGGCGGGTCTCTCGCTGATGTCATCGGATACCGCTGAGGCGATCAACCTTCGCAGTTCCAGTGGTGTCTCGGGTGGCAGTCGGTCGAGATCCAGCTCGATCGAACCGGACGTGGCATCCGGAGCGTCTCCAAGCTCGAGATACGAGAAGCGCTCACCCCTGCCAGGTGCGGTGGCTTCCTCCGGTCTGTCGTCAACCAGCAGCACGTAGAGCACCACACCGAAACTGTACACATCTGAGAGCGCGTGGATGATGCCGCGCTCACGGAACTCAGGAGCAAAGAACATTTCGTGACGTGGCGTATAACGGGGACGGTGACGCACTGAGTTGCCGTAAAGCGCCGCAACTGCGAAGTCGGTAATCTGAATGCCGCCCTCCCGCCTCACGAAGACGTTGTCGGGACGGAGGCTTGTATGATAGACACAGCGCTGGTGCGCGAACTGCATGCCCGCGCAAAGCTGTTTCGCAATATCCATGACCTCGTGAGGAGCGAGGGGGCCGTCTTGTGAAAGGAGAGCAGCCAGCGAGCGTCCTTCCACCAGTTCGGTGATAATAGCGACGTGCTCCCCGTGCATCACAATGTGGCGAACATCCGCTATCATCGGATGCGCCAGCGCCACCAGAACCTTCGAGATACGATTGAAGGCCTCGCCCGGTCGCCCGCGTGCGGGCTCATGCAGACGTTTAAGCGCGAGAGGCACGCCCTGCTCCTCATGCAGCACACGGTACACGGTGCCGTGCGGTCCCGAACCGAGGACATCCTCCACAAGGTAGGGACCGACTCTGACCCTCTCCGTATCCCCTTGCTCACCATGCATGACACATTCTGTCGATTCATTCATCATCAAGCTTGCAGAGCCCTGCATGCAGGAGGACTTTCAGCCAAGAGTGACGAACTAATTTCTGTTACAGCTCTTGATGACACGCGCACCCTGGAGGTCACAGATGCCTGCCTGCTCGATCTGCGGAACTGAAGTCGATCCCGATGCGAAGTTCTGTCCTGAGTGTGGTGCGAGCATGATCGATGAGGCGGACTCCGCCGCGTCCGAGGCAATCAAGGACATGGCACAGGAATACGCCAGTGAGGTGAACAAGCACCCGGACGATGCCTCAGCGCGCTACGGTCTCGGCCTTGCGCGTCTTTACGAACAGAAATGGGGGCGCGCCGCGGAGCAGTTCACGAAGGTAGTTGAGATCGAGCCTGAGTTCGCAGATGCCCACGCGAACCTCGCCGTCTGCCTCGCCCGGCTGGGCAAGCCCGAGGAGGCTCTCAGGGCCGTTGAACGGGCCATTGAGATCGACCCGCAGAAGAAGCGGTTCCGCAAGCTGCGTCGGCAGCTTACCGGACGCACACATTGACCGCCGGGCAGCGCGTCAGTATCGCGGCCGCTCCGGGCGACCTCCCGCCGCCGCCGAGCGATCTGCCGCGAGACAGACGCTGCTGGTGCGGATACCGTCGGCGATGTTGGGCACACAGTCGGTACCCGCTCTTATGCACTCCACGAGATGGTCGATCTCCTGCTGGAACGGATGGTGCGCCACGTCGCCGCTGTCGGGGGTGACGCAGGGTACCTCGAAGTAATCCTCCTGCTCGGGCGCCAGTGCGCGGCTGAAGATGCGATTGCCCAGCGCCGTGCCCTCACTGCCCATCAGATTCACGTTGAAGCGGTAGGGTGAGACGATCTCGAGGATCGCCGAGATCCTGCCGACCGCGCCGCTCTCGAACTTCACGCTGCAGACGGTCGCGGTATCGTACTCGAAGCCCAGCGACGGGTTGTTGTGCGAGTGCGCGCTGACGGTCTCCACCTCGCCCATGAAGTTGCGCGCCATGTCCACCGCGTGGCAGCCGCCGGTGAGCATGGCGGAGCCTGCAAGCTCCCGCTTCGCGATCCACCGGTCGGCGCGGATGACACTGCCGACGCCGTGCCAGTAGTCGGTCTCACAGAAGAAAAGCTCGCCCAGCGCCCCGCGCTCGACCAGTCTCTTGACGTTCAGCACCTGTTCATTCCAGCGCAGCACGAAGCTCATGACGCTGGTGACGCCCGCCCGCTCCACCGCCTCGGAGAGTTCGTCAAGCTCCTCCTCGTGGATGCCCGCGGGCTTCTCCAGGCAGATGTGCTTGCCCGCGTTGGCCGCGGCGATGGCGTCGGGGGCGTGAAGGAAGTTGGGCGTGGTCACCGAGACGATGTCCACATCATCGTCGTCGAGCAGAGCCTCGTAGGTCGGGTACACGCGGCAGTCGAGGCCGAGTTCGGCCACGAGTCTCTCCGCGCTCGAGCGCGTCCTGCTGGTGACGCCGACTACACGCGTCTGCGGGTTGGTCATGTACGCATTCGCGTGTTCGTAGGCCACCGCGCCGCAGGCGTTGATCGCTGCACCGAGTGTCTCGCTCATACTGAGGTCCTCCCGGGTCTGTCACGTCAGAGGTGAATTCGCTGCACGTCCACGGTGAAGGTGCGCTCGCTGACGGTGACGAGCAGGTAATGATGGAAGCCGCCGCGGTCTGCCGTGGCGTAGAGTTCGGCGCCCCCGCCTCCGGTGATGAAGTAGTGGATGCCATCCTTCTGCTGGTGGTTGTACAGATGCTCGTGGCCGGCAAAGACCGCGCGCACGCCGTGCGTGACGAAGAGCGCGTGCAGAGCGTCGCGCTCCTTCGGATGCTTATCCAGCGAGAAGCCGATGTTGCCGGCCACCGGGAAGAGAGGGCGATGCAT
>PXBW01000284.1 GCA_003566775.1 candidate division WS1 bacterium | reverse complement strand
CTCCCGTTGGGTTGGGAGCGGCCATCCTCGTCCCAGCGGTCCGAGCAGATCGTAGCTGGTGCCCTCCTGATGACTGGCGATGATCTCGGTGCCGCGGCCTACGGTTCTGACGAGCAGTTGCACCTCTCCGCTGCCCGGATCGGTGAGCATCACGGAGAACGGCCGTCGCAGCAGTGGATCCGTGCCATCTCCCACGCGGAGATGCACGAACTGTCCCGGCTCAGAGGTCTCAGCAATCTCGGGACAGTCAAGGTAGAGAAGATAGTGGCCGGGACTGACCTTCTCGCGATGAGCGAGTATTGCCTGCGCTCTTGCCATGAATCACACCTCATTAGCGGTCTGTGTGTCGCGGCACATTATAACACATTGTGGTTTCGCGTGGAGGCCGAGACGAAGATGCAAGGGATTCACGTGCATGAACGCGAACTCTTGCCCGACACAGGCAGCCGATGAGGAGGGGCGTCCATGCGCGCAGTCGCCGTTAGATCACCTGAACCGCTGATAGCCGGAACTCTCGCCACCTGGACCTGCGAGATAGAACTGCGTGGCGCCCCGATCGAGGCGGGAGGGTGTGTGAAGATCGCGTACGATCTACGGGGCGAGTCGGGATATGACGAATATCCTCAGGCTGAGGACCCGTCTCGTCGGAACTACACAAGCTGTCAGGCACCGGAGGGTGTCACCGTCCGCCTGGAGGGCTACCGCAGTCACCACGCCACTCATGACGCGCAGAAGCTGGAGGAGAGGATCGAGAGCGAGTCCTACTTCTGGCGTGACCTGCTGGGGATCTACTCCTCGCTGAATCTGCACATATTGCGGATCGAAGTGGTTGAGGGGCGGCTTGAGGCGGGAGATCTGTTGAACGTGACCCTCGGGGATCGATCTGCAGGCTCCCCGGGTATGAAGATCCCGGGGCAGGCGAAGCCGGACTGGCGACACTGGGTATGCGTCGAGCGGTCCAAAGGCGCGCCGCTCGAACTACTCGGCGGTGACACGCTGGTGGTCGAACCCGGCGAGCCGGTGCGCCTGAACGTAGTCGCGCCCTCGCTGGTAACGCCCGGGGAGGAGATCCCGGTCTCGCACGTCGCACTCGATGACCTCGGCAACCCCACGCGCAGGGTAGGAGTGCAGTTCCCGGCGGCCGCAACCGAACCGGATAACGCCGAACTGCGCCCAAACGCGCATTTCGTTGACAGGGTGAGGATCAATGACGAACGGGCCGGCCTCAGGGGAGAATCGAACCCGATAGAGCTGGTGGAAGATCCTGAGTACCGTCTTTACTGGGGGGAGATACACGGGCATACATGTATCTCGGACGGTGGACAGCGCACACCAGAGCAGTACTATCGCTGGGGACGCGACGTTTCGCTTTTGGACTTCTGCGCCATTACCGACCATGACTTCGGGATGGCTCTGTACGATCCTGAGAAGTACTGGTCAATCATAAGGACCGCGGCGCGTGACTTCAATGAGTCCGGGCGCTTCGTGACGATCCCGGGATGGGAGATCTCGCACGCCGGACTTACCGAGGATGAGACCTACGGTCACAAGAACGTGTACTTCCTCGATGATGATGCACCGTTTCAGTCCTCGAGCCCCTACGGAAGTTGGAGGGCACATCAGAGCTATACTCATGTTGAGGAGTTGATCGAGCACCTCGAGGACTGGGGCGGTGAGTTCATGCTGATCGATCACACCTCCCATCAGATGACGGACTGGGATCGCTTTATCGCACGGTACACCCCGCTTGTCGAGATCTACTCGTTGTTTGGCTGTTCGGAGGCGATGGACTGCGTATTTCCGGTGGGGAATCTGACAGAGGGCAGGACGGTGCGGGACGGACTCGATCGCGGGCATATCTTCGGCTTCATCGCCGGAACGGACACACACATGGGCGCTCCGGCATCATATCGGGAGACGAGCTTCGGACAGGGGCGTGTGCCCGGCCTGACAGCGGTGTGGGCGACCGAGCTTTCCCGGCACGCCATCTGGGACGCACTGTGGAATCGCCGCACCTACGCCACGCGGGGAGAGCGCATACTTCTGCACACAGGCATCAACGGCGAGATGATGGGTGGCGAGTTACGGCTGCAGGCCCCGGATGAGATGCGGCGAATTCTTATTTCAGTGGCGGGCACCGCGCCTATCGAGCGTATTGAACTGATTCGCAACGGCAGCCTGCTTGGAAGCTGGCCCGGAGAGGGCCGGTGGGAGATGTCACTGACCTTCGATGACGACCGGCCTTTGAATAGTGCGCATCCGACTCAGCGGCTCGCCTACTACTACGTGCGGGTCATTCAGGAGGACGGCGGGACAGCCTGGTCGAGTCCGACATGGGTCCGGGCACCTGAATGAGACGAAGAAAGATCAACGAGGTGATGATGGTGGAAGGATGGCGTCTGGGAAGCCTCTTCGGCATAAACATTGAGATCAACTTCACCTGGTTGATCATCTTCGGGCTGATTCTGTGGACAGTGAGCGCGGGGATACTGCCGGGCGCAGCCCCGGATGCGTCTCCGACGGAACTCTGGGTCATCGGGGCCATTACTACCCTGCTGTTCTTCGCGTCGCTGCTGCTGCATGAGGTGGCTCACTCCGTGATGGCGAACAGTCTTGGCACCGAAGTCTCTCGCATCACGCTGTTCGTCTTCGGTGGCGTATCCCAGATGAAGAATGAGCCGGATGACCCGATGTCTGAGTTCAAGATCGCGATCGTCGGGCCGCTGACAAGTATTGTGCTGGGGGGCATATTCCTTGGACTGTATGTCGTCATGCAGCAATTGGAGGTCCCGCGGCTTTACTGGTCTGCGATGCTCTGGGTCGGGCAGATCAATATAGCTCTGGCGATATTCAACATGATTCCAGGATTCCCGCTCGACGGTGGCCGCGTACTGCGCTCGATCCTGTGGAACACATGGAACAGTCTCGAGAGAGCGACTCGCATCGCGTCAAGCATCGGGCGCGGCTTCGGCTACGCGATGATCGGACTGGGCTTCATTGCGATGCTCGCAGGAGCCCTCGGAGGCCTCTGGTTCGTCGCACTCGGATGGTTGCTGTCGAGCGCGGCGGCGAGCAGTTATCAACAGCTTCAAATGCGCCGCACGCTGGGCGATGTTTACGTGCATGACCTGATGTCGAGTCCGGTGGAGACGATACCACAGGATCTGACTCTCAACGAGGCGGCGGAGGAACACTTCATGCGGGTTCACTTCACCGCATTCGGTGTGGAACAGAACGACAGTATCGTCGGGCTGGTGCGGATGCAGGACCTGCAGCAGGTGCCGCGCGATCAGTGGGATCGGGTGACCGTAGGAGAGGTCATGCAGCAGGCGGATTCAGAGGAGAGGACCATCAACTCGGACGAGGAGGCGGTGGAGGCGATGATGGAGATGGCCCGCAATGACACCGGTCGCCTGCTGGTCACCGATCACTCCGGCGAGGTCATTGGTATCATCAGTCACAGCGACCTGCAGCGGCTCATCAGGGTCAGAGGCGGTCTGAACGGGGGGTAGCGCGCACCAGCGCCCCCTGCTCAACCGTCCTCAGATGAGCCACCAGTGCAGGATGTTGGTCTTTGACTCCTCGTAGGCGTGAGAGGCCTGTAGCAGCAGGCGGTTCGGGCTGTCGGGTTGGAGCGCGCCTGCCACGATGCTGTTGGAGTATGCGCCCGCTCCGGCCTCCTGCATTCGCAGATACCGCCCCGAGTCCCAGCAAAGGCCGTCCTCGGAGGTATAGAGGATGAGATGACCGCGCACATCCTCGTCGCCTTTGCTGCCGCTACGTCCGTGCAGGACGTAGCCACCTCTGAACGCGGTCATCTGTGGATTGCGTATCTGTCTCTCGAAGAACGCGGTCTCGGGTTCGCTCCAGGTGCGCCCTTCATCGTCGCTGATTACGTACTCAAGGCGGCACTCATCCTCGATATTGTAGATGTAAGCGACCAGACCGCCGTCGGGAAGCACTGACATCGTCCCGTAACCACGCCCCTCTGTGTCAAAGGGGAGTGTACTGCGGCGGGAGAAGCTTCTCCCGCTGTCCTCGCTGATGTAGAGATTGTATACGTGCTCGGGCAGGGTGCCGGTCCACGTGTCCTCAGCATCATTGCAGAACTCAAGGGCGAAGATACGGTTTTCGTGCCGCATCATGTCATACACCCTGCCTCGCCTGTCGCTCAGCGGCACAGCCTCCTCCCAAGTCTTCCCGCCATCATAACTGCGCACTATCATAGGAATCTGATAGGGGCGCCAGTACGGGCTCTTCTCTATGTCACAGCCGAGTGTCACGACCACGATCGCGCCGTCAGGAGCAAGCACCGCCTTCTCGCACATCACAGAGCGCCCTTCGCCTTCGTCGAAGACACGTCTGGAGTAATCGAACTCGATCGGCTCGCTCCACGAATCGCCACCATCGGTGGAGCGCTTGAACTCCATCCAGCCGACGGCGCAATGCCCTCTATTGTCATCCGCGCAGTTCGGGTAGAAGGCGAGTATCTTTCCCGGTTCGTATTCGACGAGCGCGTGCCCGAGGTGGCCGCTACGATTCTGCCGCGAGTGATCGACGAACATGATCCCATCATTGGGCGGATTCGGTGGGATGAACTGAAAGCTCATGGCGTCTTCTTCATCTCTTCGCATCTGTATTGCCCACTTCTCATGGTACGTGACTCAACGCAGGTGCGGTGCAACAGTTCTCAGCACGCATCGCTGCTCCAGGCCGACTTCGCCGCTATCGCAGCCACCAGTGCAGTATGTTGGTCTTCGATTCCTCGTAGGCGTGAGAGGCTTGAATCAGCACACGGTTGGCAGTATCGGTGTCGAGCGCGCCTACCACGATGCTGTTGGAGTACGCCCCGGCTCCGGCCTCCTGCATGCGCAGATACCGGCCCGAGTCCCAGCTCCGACCGTCTTCGGAGGTGTAGAGGATGAAGTGGCCGCGCACATCATCGTCACCCTTGCTGCCGCTGCGTCCGTGCAGGACATATCCATCTCTGAACGCGGTCATCTGCGGATTACGGATCTGCCGCTCGAAGAAGGAAGTTGCAGGTTCACTCCAGGTGCGGCCCTCATCCGCGCTCACCACGTAGTCGAGGTTCTTCTCATCATTGATGTTGTAAACGTAGGCGATCAGACTCCCGTCAGGGAGCAAGGCCATGGTCCCGTAGCCGCGCCCCTCGGTATCGAAGGGAAGAGTGCTGCGCAGGGAGAAGCTCCTGCCGCCATCTTCGCTTACGTAGAGGTTGTAAACATGCTCGGGCAGGGTGCCGACGAAATGATCAGTGGTGTCATTGCAGAACTCGAGCGCCAGTATCTCATCGCCGAGGCGAATCATGTCGTAGACACGCCCCGGCTCGTCGCTGACGGGCACCGGCTCCTCCCACGTATCCCCGCCATCGGTACTGCGCAGACTCATCGGGGCGTAATGAGGATGCCAGCCGGGATCGCTCTGAATATCGCATTCGAGTGTGACGGTCACGATGGCCAAGTCGGGCGCCAGCACCGCCTTCTCACAGAATACCGACCGGCGCTGTCCGTCATCGAAAATGCGCTTAGAGTAATCGAACTCTACCGGCTCGCTCCATGTCTCGCCGCCATCCAGAGAGCGCTTGAATTCCATCCAGCCGAAGGCGCAGTGCCCCCTGTTTGCATCCGAGCAGTTGGGGTAGAAGGCGAGTATTCTGCCCGGCTCGTACTCGATCAGCGCATGACCGAGGTGGCCGCTGCGGTTCTCCGTTGAGTGATCGACGAACAGTATCCCCTCGTTGGGCGGGTTCGGGGGGATGATGTCGAAATCAAGACAATGTCCTGTATGCTCGCTCATATTTCGGTCTCCTCGCGTTTTGCTCTGAGATTACGGCGGCCTGACGGCAAAGTGTATTAGCATTCTCCGAATTGGTCGCGTGACCTCCCTGCCGGTTGAGTCCCAGCAGGATTCGAGCTGAGTTATTGGCGGAGCGGAGATCGCCGGAAGCCCGGCAATAGCAACGGAAGGTGCTCGGTCTGCTCGAGGCGAATGGTCTGTTCGCTTCGCGGTCGCGCAAGTCGCTCGGTACGCTCCCGCATGAGCGGGATGAGGAGGAGATGGAAAATGCCTGCGTCCGACAGACCCAACGTGCTGCTTATCACCGCAGATCACATGCGCCGTGATGCCCTTGGCTGCAACGGCAACTGGTTCGTGGACACCCCCAACCTCGACAGCCTCGCAGCACGAGGGGTTACCTTCGCGAACTCCTACACGCCGAACCCGATCTGCGTCCCCGCGCGGGCGGCCATCACCACAGGAAACTACCCCCATGTCGCCACCGACAGCAAGACCAACAGCGGACGGATCGGAGAAGATCAGATTAAGATCGCGGAGCATTTCGCCGACGCGGGATATCGGTCGATGGCGATAGGCAAGCTGCACTACGTACCCTATGCCCCGCCGGACGAGCCCAGGCTGCTGCATGGTTTTGAGCACGCCGAGCTTTGCGAGGAGGGGCGAATCCTCGCGCGCTTCGATCCGACCGGCGAGATGCGCGGCTTGGAGGACTATCACGACTGGCTCCACGAGCAGGGATGGGGAGGCTACGAGCGGGCCCACGCCATCGGCAATAACGACGTGCGCGCGGCAGCATCGCCGCTGCCGGAAGAACTACACGAGGAGAGTTGGGTAGCCACCCGCACCATCGCGAACCTTGAGGCGCATCTGTCGGAGAATCCTCAGCAGCCCTTCTTCACTTGGGCGTCATTCACCAAGCCTCACGCGCCTTACGACCCGCCGCGACCGTGGGATGCCATGTACGATCCGCGTGAGGTGCCACCTCCGATCGGCAACTTCGAGATGATGAGCGACCGCGACCCGATGTACCGGCACTGGCCTGTCGCCTACGGATGGGATCGCATGTCGCCGGAGGCAATCCAGAACTCTCGCGCACATTACTTCGGAATGGTCAGCTTCCAGGATCACAACATAGGGCGCATCATCAACTGGCTTGAAGAGGCGGGGCACCTGGACAATACCATCATTGTCTACAGTTGCGATCACGGTGACCTGCTGGGCGACTTCCGCTGCTTCTTCAAGTGCAATATGTTCGAGGGCTCGGTGGGAGTGCCGCTGATCTTTGCGGGGCCGGGCGTCACCGCGCAGGAACCGGTGGAGGCGCTTGCGGGGCTGCAGGACATCCTGCCGACGGTCGCGGAACTCACCGGCACCCCCCTGCCGCAAGATGTCATGGGCGAGAGCCTCGCTCCAGTCCTCGATGGCAGCGAGGACAGAGTGCGCGACATCTACATCTCACAGAGTCTCGAGTCGCCAAACCAGCGCTACATGGTGCGCACGCTGCGCTGGAAGTACGTCTATCACGAGCTTGGCGGAGTGGAAGAGCTGTACGACAGGATGGAAGACCCGCGGGAGCTTGCGAATCGCGCTGCAGAGCGGCCGGAGGTGCTCGCAGAGCTTCGCGGCGCGCTGCTTGGCTGGGTGCGCGACAACGGTGACAAAGCGATGCTCGACGAGTCAGGGGATCTCGTGGTCAGTGATGAGAGCCTCGCCGAGTGTGACGGCTTCCAGGACGGACGCATGGGCTGGCGGTGGTACTGAGTCCGATTCTCGCTGAAGCCGAGGCAATCATCCCGCGGGGTGCTCACGTATCTCTGCGAGCCATCGCGACACGCGTTTGCTGTAGATCGCGTTCGCCATCCACACGAGCGGCGTGATACGCTTTCCGACCCGGCGCACGATACTCCTCCATGAGTAGAAGCGCTCGTATATCCACTGCAGGCCGTTTTCGAGCGTCTCGGCCGACATGCCGATCGGTTCGAAAGTGACTTGAGAGCCGTTGTAGCGATTCCAATCGCGGACGGTGATCCGTCCTTCCTGTTCGAGTTCTCGGTAGAAGCGTGTACCGGGGAGCGGTGTGATTATCGAGAACTGGCCGATGTCGATCTCCGCGTCTTCAGCGAAATCCGCGGTGCGTTCGAAGACGTCCTCGTCATCCCCGTCGAGGCCGAACATGAAGCTGCCGATAACGGCGATCCCCGCATCGTGCAGGCGTTTCACGAGTTCCTCATACTTCTCAATCGGATTGAAGCGCTTTCCGATCCTTTCCAACTGGATCTGCGAGATGCTCTCGAAGCCTACGAACAGAGCCTTGCATCCTGCGTCCGCAGCCTTCGCGATCAGTTCCGGTGTCTCCAGCATCGTGGTTGAGGCCTGGCTCCAGAACGACTTGCCGGTATCGGCCCACGCGGAGAAGAACTCGCGGGCATACTCGGGGTGACCCATGATATTGTCATCGACGAGCGCGATCGGCTCTCCGTCGATCTGCTCGGCCTCGGCGAGCACGTGATCGATCGGTCGCGTGCGCAGAGCTCTGCCGAAGAAGGTGGACACCGTGCAAAACGAGCAGGCGAAAGGGCAGCCTCGTGTCGCCTGCATCACATGTTTTGCGGTGTAAAGATCGATATCTACCAGATCGCGACGAGCGGGCGGAATCGAAGCTGCTGATGGAAAGTCATTGCTGCGGTAGACACGTCGCATGTCTCCGGCGGCGAAATCATCGAGCAGCCGTCGCCATTTCCCTTCAGCCTCGCCGACCAGCACGGTATCGACGTGGTCGAGCGCCTCCGCGGGCAGGGCAGAGGCGTGCATTCCACCCATCACCACCGGAACGCCGCGAGCGCGGTACTCGTCGGCGAGTTGGTAGGCCCTCGGAGCGGCGGCGGTCATCGCGGTAAGGCCTATGACATCCGGCTCGATCGAGAGATCGGCCGCCTCGACACTCTCATCGATGATCGTCACATTGTGCTCTTCCGGGGTAAGCCCCGCAACGGTCATCAGCCCGAGCGGCGGGAAGAGCGGCTTACCCAACCTCGCGTCGGACCCGTGATACCTTGCTCCCTCTGCTGCTATCAGGCAAATCTCCATGACTGCTCCCTCCTGTGAACTCCGCATCTACCTTCATCATGCCCTCAGGTAGGTCCTCCCTCTATCCGGGACGCAGCCACCTGCCGTTGTCCTGGTATATTGAGTCGAAATTGACGTACGTACCGGAGCCGGTCCACAGGTCTTCGGCGATGTCATTCCATTGCTCTGCGCGCTCTGCCAGCTCCTCGTGGAGATCGGTGAGGATGAGCTGGCCTTCCTGGGTGTCGCGGGCGCCGCAGGATTCAACGGCGTTCTTGAGCACCTCCGGATGGTCCACTATCTGACAGGGCGCCAGGGGATTGTCCTGCCGGTCCCGCTGTCCCTCGCGTATCTTCGTGAAAAAGTCGCTACGTACTGCATCCATCAAGGGAGTCTGGGAGTCGGTCTCATGGATGTTCAGATTCGAGTACATCATGAAGGCGCACGGACAGATGTCACCCCGATGGGTGACGTGAAGATACCCTGCAGAGTTACCGGCAGCGATGCAGCCATGCGTGAGCGGGCCGCTGTTCCAGAAGTCGGCAACGAAGATCGGCTCGCTGGTGAGCCATCGCCAGGTCGTTTCAGCAACACTCCGCCGCTGCCGGGGTGTGACCATCAGCGACAGATCCGGGTCGCGCCCCACCGGAATGTACATGAAGTACCACGCGTAGATACAGCCTGAATCGACGAGCATCTCCCGAAACTCGTCGGATGTCACAGTCTCCCAGTTCTGACTGGTGTAGGTGACCGAGGCGCCGAAGAGCACCCCGTTTTCGCGCAGCCGCGCCATCGCATCCATCACGCGGTCGAAGGTACCCTCACCGCGACGGCCATCGGTCTGCTGGCGAAAGCCCTCGAGACTGATGCCCGGCGAGACATTCCCGACTTCGGCCATCTCTGCGGCCATTCGTTGGTCTATGAGTGTGCCATTGGTGTACATCAGGAACATCATGTCATCGTACTTGCGACAGAGGTCGCGCAGGCCGCGCTCGTCACCGGGGATCGAGTCCCAGAGCATGGTAGGTTCACCGCCTGAGATAGTGACGAAGCGACAGCCCCAGTCCCTTGCCTCCTCGATCAACGATTCCATCTCGGCAGTGGTCAGATGCGGCTCGCTGTCACCGTAAGCGCCGGCGTAACAGCCGGAGCACTGCAGATTACACGCGGCGAGTGGCGAGATCACGATGAATGAGGGCACCGTGACCCCAAACCTCTCCTCAAGCTCCTGACGACGCTGGATACCCTCCCAGCTATGCTCGACGAAGAGTGAGGCCACACGGCGCACGAACTTCTCATTACACCCCTCGATGACTCTTCGCACCAGCTGAATCGAGGGATGGTCCTCCTCTATGGCTTCCTCCAGCATTTGCAACTGGCGGCGATGCTCGTGCGTCGGAGCGACGTACTTGCCTATGCGACTGAGGCTCCGGAGACTACCGATGAATCTCTTCTCATCGCGACTAAGCCTCGCGACGCCATCGATGACGCGGTCTTTCAAACCAACCATGGTTCCTTCCATTTCGGCCCGCCCTGTATTACCATCTTCAATGGACTTCTGTACTCAGCGCAAGTTGCCCTGCCGGAAATGCGGTCAGCGATAATCCTGAGATGGCTAACTCCGTAAGCGGAAAGGCCATTGCAGGCACCTGCGCTCTCGTGGCGAAGTAAGACCCCGAAAGGGTATCAGTTGTTTTCGCATGAGATCACCAGAAGATCGATGCGGAAATTGGCGCTCTACTGACGTGCGTCCTGCGACGGATCGACCGCTGGAGGTATGAAGATGTCCCAGATCGTGACTCTGACGATGAATCCCGCACTCGACCGCAGCCTGTCGATAGAGCACGTGGCT
>PXBW01000095.1 GCA_003566775.1 candidate division WS1 bacterium | reverse complement strand
GAAGCGCCCGTCCGTTATCTCGAAGACGCCGAGATCGCTCCCCGTGTGCCGCTGCCAGGTCTCGCCATCGAAGGAGATCGCCAATGGCCGTCCGCTCCCGCCGAGGGTGACACGCCACGTACCCGGAGGAATATCAGTCACGGTCGAGTGAAGCGGCGGTGCGCCGCACTCGGGCGTCTCACGATCCTCCAGCACCTCCGGTGAGCGCAGGACTACGCCACCCGACCACTTCCTATCGGCATCAACGTCCGTCGACCACAGATTCCAGTGATCGTCGGTCATCTGATCCTCCAGCCACGCGTCCTTCGGCTCGGAGATAT
This sequence comes from candidate division WS1 bacterium, assembly GCA_003566775.1. Taxonomy (GTDB): domain Bacteria; phylum Armatimonadota; class Zipacnadia; order Zipacnadales; family UBA5352; genus UBA5352. Next base: position 10,435 of record PXBW01000095.1, on the reverse strand, counting down.
CCTCGGCTTCGAATCGAAGTGTCTCCTGAGCGCGGGCGGTAGCACATCCAGCAATTGTCAGAGCCACAACTGCGAGCGTAGCGACCTTCGCGGTGCGCATGTCAGACCCTCCAGCAGGATCGACTTCCGATACTCCACCCGAAATGAACGACCGAACGCATCGGCAGTGGCCGACACGTCCGGTTCGATCGTCATGTGACAGCGGCCACTTGAGGCCGCGTTTCTCCGTCGCCGAGAGCTATTCCTCCAACTCTCTTAGCCAGTTTGTCACCAGTTCGCGCGCCCGGGGGCCTTCTGCGGACTTCTCGCCATCCGGCCCATAGACCTGAAAGTGTGGTATGCCTCTTATGCCGAACTGCCTCGCGACAGGAGACTGAAAGTCGATCCCCTGCACGTCGGGGCGGTTGATGTCCACGTTGACGAGCAATACGTCATCGCGCTGCTCGGCGAGATTTGTCAATCGGGGCGCGATTGCCACACACGGTGGACAATACTCGCTGGTGAAGTTGACAATCACCGTCTGCCCCTCGACCAGATAATCCTCGATCTCGATCTCCTCGCCAAACGCGATCCTGCGCACTGGCTCGACCGGCGGTGCGAGGAGCGTCTGCCGCATCCGCGCCGCAAACTCCGCCTGTTCACCCTCAAGCTCATCATCCGCGGCCTCGAATGCCTCTGCCATCAGGAATGCGTGGGCAAGTCCGATGTAGTAACGTTCCTCTGCCGGGATAGCGGCAAGGTCCTCGGGTTGCGCGGCGACGATCCCCCGTGCGATATCGTAGGCGCTTGCCCATTCGCCTTGCGCCGCGTGTTCCTGCATGTTCGGGCCCAGGACGGCGATGTCCCCGACTTCCTGAGCGGGCGCAATCGGGCAGATTAACAGTGCCGCCGCGCAGACAGCCAGGATCGTGTGTGACTTCATAGTTGCAGCTCCTCTCCGTTGATGAGTCTGAAACCAGACGAGATTCTTCTTATGCTTCGACGGACGCTGGGAGTCTTCCCCCTGTCCTCTGCGAGGTCTGCCTGTGTAAGACGCCGGAGGCCTACGGCAGGTTCAGGCAACGAAAAATGCCGCGCCGAAGATATCTCCGACGCGGCTGTCGTTCGCGTCCACTAACCGACTTCTTGCAGTGCCTGCTACATCACTGAGGAGCCTGGTGTTGCTGTTGTTGCTGCTGCAACTCCTCCAGCCACCCGATGATCATGCCCTGGGCCTCATCGCCCTCGGCCTGAAGCTCGCCGTCGGGACCGTAGACCAGAAAGTACGGAACCTGATCGAGATCGTGCTGCTGCACTACAGGCGAATCCATGTCGATAGTCTCCGCCTCAGGGCGGTTGATGTTGACCTTCACCAGTGAGACGTCCTGGCGCGCCTGCGCAATGGCCTCTACCGCGGGTCCAATCTGCATGCTGTTGGGGCAGGCAGGGCTGAAGAACTCCACGATCGTGATCTGGCCCTCGGCCAGATGGTCCTCTACATTGACCTCCTCACCGCGGCTGATGGTCTTCATGTGCGGATGGATGATCCAGTCGCTCATCCCGGCGGCGAACGCCGCGCGGTGCTGCTCCTGGAGATCTTCCTTCGCCATGTCCATCATGCGCCCCATATTGATCATGTGCGCGTGTCCGATCCAGTACTGCTCCTCCGCCGACAGTGCAGTGACGTCATCTGGTGTGGCTTCAATTATCGTGTCCGCGTTCTCGAATGCAGTATCGAAGTCGCCCTCCTGTGCGGCGATCTCCATCTCCAGTCCGAGCGTCTCAAAATCGACACCCTGCTGGGCCCACGCCATGCTGAGTGCAAGCACTCCGATGACGCAGATAGTCGTGATCGTTCGTACGTTCATTACCGACAACACCTCTCACCTTTGTCCGCCTCAGTTCGGTTGCACTGCTTAATACAACGGGTCGGAGGCCGGTTATGTTCCGTCGCCAATTTCAGTGAGCACCTCGCGAAGGTAGCTCACCCCGCGCCTGGTAGCCTCCTGATGGTCCTCCACTCCCTCGTACTCGAAGGCGAGAAAGCCGTCATAACCCACTTCGGTCAGCTTCGAGAGTATCGATGGATGATCGAGCATGCCTTCGCCATGCAGTCCGCCGCGAATCGAGGTGCCATCAGGACTCCTGCGCTGTCCTTCGTTCGGGTCCGGCTCCCAGTCTTTGATGTGCGCGTTCACAATCTCATCCGCGAACTCGTCGATTGCATCTAAAGGATCATCCCCGCCGATCAGCCAATTTCCGCAGTCGTAGGTTAGCTTCAGTCCGGGTGCGTTGTTGATCAGATAGCGCACCTGCTCAATCGACGCATAGGGTGCAAGGGCATTGGGAAAATCCTCTATCGTCACGGTTACCTCTGCACTGACGGCGTCCGGGATCACCCGGCGCAGGCCCTGCACAATGCGATCGGCGGCGCGGGCGAGGTCATCCTCACTCTCAGCCATGCCCGGAATCAGCATTATGACCGGGCAGTGCATCTCTGCGGCTGCCTCGATCATCTCCCGCGCATCGGCCAATCCCGCCTCGAATTCGTCATCCTCTCTCGCGGCGAGATTCGCCGAGCCGTTAATGCATGAGATTGCCAGATCGCGTGAAGCACAAAGATCCGCTATTGCCGGGGGGTCGTGTTCTGTCAGATCGCGTCCCGCCGACAGTTCGAGTGCCGCGAAGTCCAGTTCAGCGGCGAAGTCCGCAATCCCCTCCAGGGTGTCGATTCCGCCGGGCTGTCCGCCGTGCACCGTGTAAGTCATCAGTGAGAAGTCCATCTGTCAGCCCTCCCGATCGTTGTAACTGTCGGTGGTATTCACTTCGCGCCCAGCCCCGCCAGCAGCGCGCGACGCATCGTCTCAACCGGTGGCTCCTGGCCGCTCCAGTAGCGTAGAGAGATTGCGCCCTGATGCACCAGCATTCCGGCCCCGTCCACCGTGTCTGCTCCTGCCTCTCGGGCTGCGCGGAGCAACACAGTTTCAAGGGGATTATACGTCAGGTCGGCAACGACCTGCCCCGATTGCAGCCACGCGCTCGGTACCACCGGATCGACCTCATGCTCGGGGTACATCCCTACAGAGGTGCAGTCCACAACCACATCGGCGCTTCTGATGGCCTCCTCCGCCTCAGGCCCCAGCGGCACCGCCTCCACGCAATGCAGTCCCGCTTTCTCCCGCACCAGTTCGGCAACCGATTCCGCGCGCTGCAGAGTTCGGTTTACGACTGTCATCCGACTCGCGCCGTCACGCGCACAGGCATAACCGACTGACCGTGCCGAGCCACCCGCGCCGATGAGCGTAACCGCTTTCCCGGTTACCTGATGTCCATGCTCTTCCAGCGAGTGCAGAAAGCCCGGACCGTCGGTGTTATGGCCTGACAACCTGCCATCCCCGGAGCGCACAATTGTGTTGGCCACACCCAGTGCCGCCACGCTGTCATCGATCTCATCGAGGTGTTCGACCACCCCGCTCTTGTGGGGGATGGTCACGTTGAGGCCAACGAGACCCAGACCGCGTACTCCGTCGAGCGCCTGGCCTACCCTCTCTGGCTCCACTGCGAACGCGAGATACACCCAGTTGAGACCCATCTCGCGCAACGCAGCGCCCTGCATGGCAGGGGAGAGACTGTGTTCGATCGGCCAGCCGATGACTCCGACGAGTTGCGTCTGTGTGTCAGGCTTCATCTCGGGTTGTCGCCCCTTCTCTGGTCCACTCAGGCTTGAGCTCAAGGCGGCGAACGAGCCAACTCTCGATTCGGCGCTGGACATGGCGTGTGAATATGAACTCTCGCTCGTAGATCTTCTCGACCCAGATGGTCTGAAGTCCCGCCCGGTTGCCGCCCAGTACATCGGTGAGAAGCTGATCCCCAATCATCGCAGTCTCCTGCGGCTGCGTGCCGGTCAGCCGCAGCGCCCTTCGAATACCGCCCCGAAAGGGCTTACGATCCCACGTCCAGACCGCGATTCCTTCACAGCCGAGATGCTCGCAGATATGTCGCACTCGCTTGCCTCTCACCGAGTTGGAGACCAGGCACGTGGAGAATCGGCGCATCGCTTCCTCCGCCCACGCGAGACGATCAGGAGTCATCTCAAGCGAGCCGTGACTGATCAACGTGTTATCGACGTCGATGAGAAGTCCGCGGATGCCACTGTCCTCAAGTTCGTCGAGGTTGACATCCGAGACCGACCGGACTATCTCATCGGGGATGAAGTTATCGAGCAGACCCATCTGCATCAGCCTCCCCTGATACGCTGGATGGCGCGAAGATGATCCTCGTAGGTGGGGGTAAACACGTGGCTTCCATCGGGTCTGGCGACGTAGAAGAGCGCGTCGGTGGAGGCAGGTCTCAGCGCCGCCATTAGCGATGGCAGACCCGGGCTGGCGATCGGGCCGGGCGGCAGCCCATGATGGCGATAGGTATTGAAAGGCGAGTCCACGCGCAGGTCTTCGAAAAGCAGGCGATCTTTGTGCTCGGGCAGGGCATACTGCACGGTCGCATCGATCTGCAGCTTCATGTCGCGATCGAGACGGTTGTGGATGACGCCGGCGATCAAAGTCCTCTCCTCGTCAATCTTTGCCTCGCGCTCGACCAGCGAGGCCAGGGTCACGATCTCATGCAGGCTCAACTGGCGGGCCTCGATCTCCTCCCGATGAGGCCGGTAGAAGCGCCGCTGCAGTTCCTGCACCATCCGAAGTACAATCGCCTCCGCCCCCGCATCGTAGCAGAAGTCGTATGTCTCCGGGAACAGATAGCCCTCGAGAGTACCCTTGGGGAGAGGCATATCGATGCCCCCGGCAACTTTCTCTCCGACCGCGGCCGCCTTGAACTCCTCCGCATCGGACAGTTCCCCCTGCTCCACGCGCTCGGCGATCTGCTTCAGTTGCAGTCCCTCGGGTATGGTGATGCGCTGCATGGCGACGTCGCCGGATGCGATGTGCTCGGCGATCTCTTTCGCGGTCATCGCTGGAGAGATCTCGAATACTCCGGCCTGCAGCTTCTCACCGAGGCCCTCGAGTCTGAGCATGATCTTGAAGGCCCGTCGATCGAGGATCAGAGCCTCATCGTACAGGACCTGAGTAATGCGCTCGACTGAGCTTCCCTCCGGGATGCGCACGATTTTCGCCTCACCCGCGGGATTGGCTGCCTCGATACCTCTGTGGTACCAGTCGTGCCCGAGGTAAGCCGCAATCGCCAGCGCGACCACGAGCAAGAGAACGACGCCCATAATCCAGCGCTTCATCCGCGGTCTCCTCCCGCCCGGCGCCTGTCGAGCCATGTCTGCAGTATAAGCGCGGCCGCCACACTGTCCATCTGCCCCCGGCGGTCGCGCTCGGTCAGTCCCGCTTCCTGCATGGTGCGTGCGGCAACCACGCTTGTAAGCCGCTCGTCGCAGGTCGCGACGGGAAGATCCGTGCGCTCGCGTAGCTTCTCGACTGTTCGCTGCATCTGCGCGGCGGCCGGACCTGTCTCGCCACGCAGGTTAATCGGCATACCTACCACGATCTGGGCCACATCCAATTCCTCAGCCTTCTGTGCAAGCAGATTGACGGGGTCTTCGTCAGACTCCACGGAGATTACCTCAAGCGGGGATGCGATCAATCCCGACTCGTCGCTAAGCGCGAGGCCAATCCTCCGCTCACCCATGTCGATCCCAAGTGCCCGCACCGTCTCAGTCCTCCATCTGTCCGGCCACGATGTCACGGGCTGCGGCAATCGCCTCGTCAAGTCTGTCCGGATCACCGCCGCCGGCCTGTGCGAACTGCGGCGCTCCCCCGCCGCCGCCCCCGGCGCGTCCTGCAACCTCGCCGATGAGATCCCCGGCGTGAGCGCCGCGTTCGATCAGGTCATCCGATACCTTCGCAACGAGCGCCACGTTGCCATCGGCGTCACCGCCAAGCACCGCAATGCCCGAGTCAACTCGGTCAATTATCTCGTCGACCAGGCTCTTGAGCATCTCGCGATCCGCGCCTTCGATCTTCCGCGCCACCAGTTTCGTTCCTGCAACATCCTCTGCGGCCTGGACGAGATCGGGCACGTTAACGCTTGCGCTCATCTGTCGAGCCTCTTCCACTTCTCTCTCCAGTGCTCTGATGCGTTCACTCTGCGCCCTTATACGATCGCCAATCTCCTCCACCGGGCAATTGAGTTCGCGCGAAAGCTCGCCAAGCCGTTCATCAAGAGCGCGCGAGTACTTCACCGCCGCCATTCCCGCCACGGCCTCAATGCGCCTCATTCCGGCGGCCACCGAGCTTTCCGCCAGCACGCGCAGAGTTCCGATCTCCCCGGTCCGGCAGCAGTGTATGCCGCCGCATAACTCGAAGCTCTGCTCCCCGACGCGTACCGTCCGCACCGTATCGCTGTACTTCTCATCGAAGAGTGCCAGAGCGCCGTCTTCCTGGGCCTCTTCGAGATCCATGAACTCGATGCTGACCGGCAGGTCCTCGAGTATCCACTGGTTGACGCGTTCCTCGATTCGGATGACTGTGTCGCGATCGACCGCTTCGTGATGGGAGAAATCGAAGCGCAGCCGATCCGGAGCCACCAGAGATCCCGCCTGCTTCACATGAGAGCCGATCTCAGCGCGAAGAGCCGCGTGCAGCAGGTGGGTGGCGGTGTGATGCCTGCGGATCGCCGCTCGGCGCTCCTCGTCCACCGCAGCTGTGACCTGCACGGGGACCTCCACTTCCCCACGCGTCACACGACCGATATGCAATACGTGCTCCCCGCGCTGCTGCGTGTTCTCTACTTTGAAGTGGAAGCCGTCATTGAATATCTCGCCTGTATCTCCGACCTGGCCTCCACGCTCCGCATAGAACGGCGTTTTATCCAGCACCAGCGCCCCCTCCTCACCCACTTCCAGAGAGGTTGTGAACTCGCCATCGACGACGATCTCCAGCGCACTGACCCGGGCGGCGGTACTCTCGAAGCCGATGAACTCGGTCGGTGGGGTATCGAACGTCATGGTGACATTGTGCAGGGCGAGGCCCTTCGCACCTCGCCGCGAGCGCTCCCGCTGTCTCGCCAGCGCCGCCTCGAAGCCCGCGAGATCAACCGTCATCCCATGATCCGTCGCGATCTCGACAGTCATCTCCTGTGGCAGGCCGAAGGTGTCATAGAGCCGGAATGCCTCCTCGCCGTCTATCTCGGTCTCACCTTTCTGCAGCATCAGGTCTATCATGCCGCTGAGGCGCTCCATGCCCTGCTCCAGTGTGGACGCGAACTGCTCCTCCTCAGCCCGCACCACGCCCACTGAGAACTCCAGCCGATCGTGCAACTCCGGGTAGGCCTCACCCATTGCATCTGCGACGGTCGGCAGCAGACGATGCATGAATGGCCCGGTCGCTCCGATCTCTATCCCGAAACGGTACGCGCGTCGGAGGAAGCGCCTGAGCACGTAGCCGGCGCCCTCGTTGGTGGGTGCCACGCCATCGGCCGTAAGCATGGATGCTCCGCGCGCGTGATCGCAGATGACCCGCAGTGCGAGGTCGCTGTCGGGGTCCTGCCCGTAGGCGATCTCCCGGTCCCACTCCTCGCGGCCGATCTCGACGGTTCGTTCAATAATCTGCGCCATCTCGTCGGTCTCAGTGCTGAAGGCCTTTCCCTGCAGCAGCATCGCGAGTCGCTCGAAGCCCATCCCAGTATCCACGCCGGGCGAGGGCAGCTCCGTAAGGGTCCCATCCTCAGCCTCGGTGTACATCTGAAACACGAGATTCCACAGTTCCACGAAGCGTTCGCAATCACAGTCCGGGCCACAATCTGCACGGCCGCATCCCACCTCAGGCCCGTTATCCAGGTGGATCTCCGTACAGGGTCCGCAGGGCCCCTCCCATCGCTCCTCCGGCCACCAGTTCTCACTGCGCCCGAGGCGTACGATGCGGTTCATGGGCACCCCGATGCGTTCGTGCCAGATCCTTTCCGCCTCGTCATCGTCGGTGAACACCGTGATCCACAGATCGCCGGGGGAGATGCCGAGCACGTCGACGACGTACTCCCACGCGTAGTCGATTGCGCCCTGCTTGAAGTAATCACCGAACGAGAAGTTCCCGAGCATCTCGAAGAAGGTGTGGTGAGTCGGCGAGCGGCCCACGCGCTCAAGATCGCCCATCCGTGCACACTTCTGATTGCTTGCCACCCGAGGCGAGGGAGGCCGTTCCTCGCCACGAAAGGCGCCAATGAACGGCTGCATGCCGGCCACGGTGAAAAGTGTGGTGGGATCGTCGGTGACGAGAGGGGCTCCTGGCACAATGAGATGTCCGCGCTCTTCGAAGAAGCCGAGAAAACTGTCGCGTATCTCCTGACACTTCATCGTTCGTGAATCTCCTCATACTGGTACGTCAGCCCGCGCGCAGCGGCGGGGTGGTTGTGGTGTGACGGAAGATGGCAAGAGACTATTGCTGCTCGTCCTTCGCGTCCGCCTGCGTCTCCATGACCTCGCGAAGTTGGTCGATGGCGCGCCTTTGCAGTCGCGAAACGTGCATCTGTGAGATGCCGAGACGTTCCGCGACCTGCTGTTGTGAGAGTTCATGGAAGTAGCGCAGTACGACGATCACGCGTTGACGTGGCGTCAGATGCGAGAGCGCCCAGGCGAGTTCCTCGCGCTGATCGAAGAGTTCCAGGTTGCGATCCCGCTCTCCGGTGCGGTCGGCAACGGACAGGCCGTCTTCCTCTGCCTCCTCGGACGTGGGGGACTGCAGGCTTGGCAGGTCGTACTGAGTTGCGACCTCCAGCGCCTCGATAATCGCCTCTTCCGAGACGCAAAGCGAGGAAGCCAGTTCCGAGTAGGTCGGTGATCTTCCGAGCTTTCCCGACAACGTCTCGCGCGCCTCTCGCACCTTGAGGCTGAGCTCCTGCACCCTTCGCGGTACTCGCATGCCCCAGGTGGCGTCACGGAAGTAGCGGCGCAGCTCTCCGCGGATCGTAGGAACCGCGAAAGTCGCGAACTTCGTGCCGCGTTCGGGATCGAAGCGGTCCACTGCGTTGACAAGTCCGATGCGACCCACGCCCATCAGGTCGCCTTCGGGCACCCCCGAGTCGCGGTAGCCGGTGGCAACGTGTCTCACCAGACCCTCATGCTGTTCGATCAGATACTCGCGCAACCGGGGATCGCCTGTTGCGCGTAGCAGGCGAAACAGTTCGCGCGTCGAGAGATCATCCCACTGCTTGCTCATGTTGTCACCTGGTCGCGCGTTTGACCATGATGACACGGGTACCACTGCCGGGCGCGCTCTCGATGCGAAGCGAGTCGGTGAGTTCTCTCATCAGTCCGAAGCCGAGCCCACCCTCACCGTCGAGGCCGTTGCGCCGGGACCGTTCCAACTCCTCCGGATCGAAGCCCGCTCCCTCATCCTCCACCTCAACCGTCATCTCGCCTCCACCCGGTGTCATGCGCAGTGTGATCTGGCGCTGCTCGGAAGGCGTCCTGTCGTCAAAGGCGTGGTTTATCACATTTGTGCACGCCTCGGCCACCGCGACCTTGAGGTCTTCTATGTCATCAACTGTGAGACCGGAGCGCACTCCGACGCCACTGGTCGCAAGCCGGGCGACCAGCAGGAATTCCGCCTTACCGGGGAGAAGAAGCTGAACGGTACCGGCGCTCCTGTCCGCCATCTCAGGTCCCCTCCTGGTCGCCGGCGTTTCTCGAACGCGCCTCTGCAATCTCCGCGAGTCTCGCTCGTGCCGTCTCAAGGTCGGGGACCACGTTTAATATCTCCTGAGTGCCTGAGATCTCGAAGATTCGCAGTAGATTCTTGCGCGCGCACGCTACCGCGAGGTCTCCCTGCAGCTGACGGCACTTCTTGGCGGTCCCAACCAGTATCCCGAGGCCGGTGCTATCGAGGTAGGTGAGTTCCTCGAGATCCACGATAATCCAGGCGTCGCCCTCTTCGAGAGCCTCGTCCAGAGCATCGCGCAGATCCGGCGCGGTGTACGCATCAAGCTCGCCCGATACGTGGCAGACGACAACGTGGTCGTCGACTCTATCCATCCTGATTCTCATCTGTTTCGCCTCCCACGACTTCATCGCCGACACTATGGTCGTTCTCTGCACCCCCGGATGGCTCACGCAACCTGTCGAGCAACTCGCCGATGCGCTTCTCGCGCGAACTCTCACCTGGCTCGTAATAGCGTCGTGGCTCGACCTCCGGCGGCCAGTAACTCTGCCGCACCCACCCCCCCGGATAGTCGTGCGGATAGAGATACTGCCCCTCCTCCGCTCCGGCCCTCGGCCCCCCGGCGAGATGATCGGGGACCTTCTTCCCGCCTTCGCGTCGTACGTCCTCTCGTGCCTTCGCTATAGCCTGGTAGGCGGAGTTGCTCTTAGGCGCCACAGCGAGGTGAATCGTCGCCTGAGCCAGCGGGATCTGGGCCTCCGGCAATCCGACATATTCTACCGCATCGGCGGCGGCCACGGCAAGCCTAAGCGATGTCGGATCGGCCAGCCCGATGTCCTCCG
>PXBW01000261.1 GCA_003566775.1 candidate division WS1 bacterium | reverse complement strand
CGTAAGATCTGACGGATTCTACTCGTGCCATCCTCAGCCCTTATGAGTTCTGTGGCCGTGGACAGAGCGCCCTCCCCCCAGCAAGAGCGCGGTTATGCCTTGAGAAGCGCGGATGCACCTCGCATGACGACAGGGCGGCGCCTCCAATCCCCGCTGCGTGAGAGGCAGACGCTCAAACCCACAGAACCGCGACGCGAGCGGAATATGCAGTTGTCAGGGAACGCAGAGAACCGTGAGTCGACTCGAGGGGAGGCATCCAAAACGTTGCCTTCCATAGTTAATGCACCCGGAGCAGGTATCTTTTGCGAAAAACTGCGGTTGTTACCAGGATCATGAGGTGGATGTAACTCTTTCTACTCTATTGCAATACTCTGCCCATACAACAGCGTCTGATGTCCGGCCGTGACGAGGGAGCGGGAGAGGAGCGATTCGCGGCGGTGTGGCGCGGCTGTTTGCCGTTCACGAGATGGGGTGTTTTCTGCAGGTACTATCTCCCCCTGATTCTGCGCCGATTCTGTGCGCAGGTTGGGTCCGTACCTGACCCGAGCAGCCGAGTCCTGTCCCGGGGGTTGAATCGACCAACTGTCAGGCGTTGATACGGAGGCCGCCGGAGGTGGCGCATACGCAGTCGAGGAAGGGAAGCAGTCGAGCGGGAGATGTGTGAAGCGGTCGTCCCGCACCCGATTTCAGGAGGGTGATCCGCATGTCTGAATCGACCTTCGTGGACATCTCCGCCGATACCGACCGACAGGTGATCGTTGCGCGAGGTACACAGCGAGACTGGCAGGGGCATCCCAACACGCTCCTGCTGCCCGACGGACGCACTATGTTCTGCGTCTGGCAGAGCCGCCACGATGGAACCGATCGCCACGGGGCGCCCAACGGCTCCATCAAGCGGAGTGATGACGGGGGGCTCACGTGGAGCGACCTGCTCTGCGTTCCCGGCAACTGGAGCACACTCAGTTGGGGGCATCCGACCATACACCGCCTCATCGCCCCGGATGAAGAGAGCCGAATCTTCGTCTTCTCCCGGACCGAGGAGCTTCGCGAGATGGTGCGGGCGGTCTCCGAGGACGACGGGCGGACGTGGTCTCCGGCGGAGCATATCGGTGAGACAGCCTACTGGACCGCTCCGCAGAGCATCCTGCCGGTGGCGGAGAGCGCAAGATATCTCATGTGGTATGAGAGATCTGCAGACGGGCGCGGTGCTCCGGGAGTCATCTGGCAGAGCGCCACTGAGGATGGAGGGCTCACGTGGGATGACGCCCGCAGCGTCGTAGAACTGAAGGATGCCCTGCTGTGCGAGCCCGCGGTGATACGCTCCCCGGACGGTGCACAGCTTATGCTGCTGATGCGGGATAATGCCCTGACACCCTCATTCTACGCGCTCAGTGATGACGAGGGTGAGACCTGGACGGAGGCCCGACCGCTTCCCGCGCCACTCACAGGTGATCGCCACGATGGAGTGTACTCACCCGATGGGCGCCTCGTGATCGTCTTCCGTGACAAAGATGAGGCCTCTCCCGCCTGCGGCCATTTCGTCGCGTGGGTCGGGAGCTACCGGGATATTTTGGAGGGCCGCGGAGGGCAGTACCGCGTCAAGCTGCTGCACACGCATAAGCAGTTCGACACCGGCTATCCGGGAATTGAGTTGCTGCCCGACGGGACCATTGTGGCGACGACCTACGTGAAGTACCGTCCCGATGAACTGCACTCGGTGGTGAGCGTCCGATTCCAGCTTCAGGAGATCGACCTGCTCGCATCCGCGGCGGCCACGGGTTTCTGAGGCTCAACGATGACTTTGACCGGACTACACGGTGCTCAGCGGTGACGCAGCACCATCCACCAGCGCCGGTCGAGGCCGGGAGGCGTGACTTCCTCGAGCGGGCCATCAGGTGACAGCGCTTCCTCGCGGGCGATTACGATCATGTCATTGAACAGATCTCCGGGGAACCACTCCTGCTGCAGGGAAGAGACTGCAGTCCAGTGATCGAAGCACAGAAAGCCTCCGGGACGGACAGCTTCGGTTGCCGCGCCGAGTATCTCACGCAGTTCGGGGCGGCCCACCGAGGTCATGTTGTCGATACGATGCTGCTCGGCCATCCACTCGATCATCTTCCGCTCGGTCGGCCACCAGTCGATCTCGCGCGTATCCATTCCCCGACGGGTCGCGATCGCGGTCTGCAGGATGTCGTTGACCGCGTGGTGGAAGCAGACGCAGTCGAAGCTGTCCTCGGCGTAGTGAGCGCGCAGATTCCGCGCATCGTCCTCGATGATCTTCACCTCAAGCTCGAGGTGAGCGGTACGCTCGATCAGTTCATCCGCAAGCTCTCGGTTGAGATTCATCGTGAAGTATTCGGCGCTCGCCCCGAAGAGAGCGTCGAGGGCGACCACCACCGGATCACTGCCGCCCGCGCATAGCTCCATCAGGCGTGGAGCTTCCGGCAGCCCCAGCGACTCGAGCAGCAGAGCCCACTGGGCCGCGAGCACCCGCCTGCCGACCTCTCCGAATCCCTCCTGCGGCCTGGCGATCGATCGCTCCGCCGCCTCCGTAAGCTCCGCCCGGCTCATCTGTCCGATCTCATCTCGCCCGCTGTAGCGTCTGCCCACGCGTCCGTCCATCGCCTCCGCGACAAGCTGCTCCGTGGTCCACATGAATCTCTCATCCTCTGATCCGGTGTTCAGTATCATCAGGGAGCTTCGCGCATCTTCGCTGATTACCTTCCACGCCCTGGTATGAGGACACCGCGTGGCGCTCGAGAGAGGGTACAGTGAAAGAGCCCGGACCGCATAAGACGGCGTCCCGGGCTCCGAACGGAAACTCGATCTGAGCGGCTACGCCTCGAACTTCTTAGTCTCTCCAGATCCCTCCTCGTAGCCGTCTGCCGAGACCGTGGCTTCAACCTTGTATGTCCCGCTCCCATCACGCCCTGTATTGACGCGATGTGTCACAACCGCTTCACCGTTATCCCCGGTCGTGGCAGAGTACCTGTGTGTCCTATTTCGCGGCGTGCTGACGGTGACATCCACGCTCGCACCAGGGACAGCGATATTCGTATCCGCGTCCTCCACCACTGTCACGGTGATCTCGACCGTGTCGCCGTGACTGTAACTATCGCGGTCGGTACTCACATCTACTGAGAGTTCTCCCAGTTCTCCCGGATCATCAACCTCAGCAACCACAGTGATTATGATGCTGTCGGAGCCCTTCAAGTCGGCCGAGTTGGTGACCTCCGCGGTGATGACGTGCTCTCCTACTCTGAGCGCGTCAGAGGAGAAGGAAGCGCCGGTGCCGATTCGTCCGTCCTCGCTGGAGATCCAAGTGAGATCCGAACTGAGGTCACCATCCTGATCGTCGGAAGCCTTGCCCTCGAAATAGATCATCTCGCCCTCTTCGAACTCATCGCCATGGTCCGGAGAGCTGATGGTGACAGTGGGCTCAGTTGGCTCTGAAGGCCCGACGGTGATCGTGATGCTGTCGGCGCCTGTCCCCCCCGAGTCCGTGACCGCCGCGGTGATGACGTGCTCTCCTACGCTGAGCCAGTCACTGGATACCGATTCTCCGGTGCCGATCTCCTCCTGCTCAAGGTTGGAGGTCCAGACGATCCATTCGGAGACGCCTTTGCCATCGGCATCGAAAGCCTCGCCCTCGAAATAGATCATCTCATCCTCTTCGAACTCTGCGTCATGCTTGGGAGAGTGAATGGTGACGGTCGGGCCGTCCCAACCCGCCGCTCCATCAGCGCTGACAAGTCCGTCGCCGTAGTGATTCGGATCGCCACCGAGGTCTTCGGCCGTCTCGATCAGGTGCGCCCGCACATCCTGACCGCTTAGTAGGTCCGCAACCGCCAGCGCGGCGGCCCCCGAGACATGTGGCGCGGCCATGGAGGTACCGCCCCTGGTCGCGTAGCCAATGGGTTCGCCCGCGTCCTGCAGCCAGGTCGAGTAGATGTTGTTCCCGGGCGCACAAAGCTCCAGGTCGGGTCCGGTGCTCGACCACCGGGTCCGCCGGTCGCCAATATCAGTCGCCGCCACCGCGATTACGGTGTCGTACCGCGCCGGGTACGCCACATTATCCCCTCGTCCCGGCGGGTTGCCGCTGTTTCCCGCGGCGGCGACCAGGACGATACCCGCCTTTTCAGCCTCTTGGCAGGCGGCTTCGAGCAACTCATTTCCGCTGTCGCTGCCAAGACTCATGTTGATGACGTCCACATCTCCGTCGTCGATGCATCGCTCGATCGCGGCAATCACGTCATCCAGTGAACCTGAGCCACCTGCTCCCAGCACCTTGTAAGCGCGTAGTCGGGCTTCCGCAGCCACTCCGACGACGCCGTATTCGCCCGGCCTGTCCGCCGCGGCTACCGTCCCGGCGACGTGGGTGCCGTGCCCGTCGTCGTCCATCGGATCATCGTTATCGTTGACAAAGTCGTAACCGCGATTATCGCGGTCCATGTTAGGTTCCAGATCCGGGTGTTCGTAGTCGATCCCGGTGTCGATGATCGCCACCAGCGCTCCCTTCCCGCGGTTGGCGCCGTCGGGCAATCGTCGCTCGTTGTCCGGGCCGTAGTACCGGGCGTCGATTCGATCCACGCCCCATGGAACCACCTGACCGTCATCCTCACTGAGCGCGTAAACAAGCGGAGCAGGCTCGACCGATTCCACTCGCGGATTGCGCTTCAGGGCCTCGATAGCCTGCTCAGGCAGGTCGGCGGACATGCCGTCCACATGACGGAACATGTGGCGGACACTTCCGCCGGCGTTGCTCACCATCTCTCTGTCCGCGTTCCCGGGAGCGGATCTGAGGGCAATTAGGACCCGGACCCTGCCATCAGGCCCCGGTTGTGCCACCGTCTGTTCGCCAATCTGGGCGACGCCAACGTCATCGGTCGGCGTGCCACCGCCTCCGCATCCGATCAGTCCTCCCATCAGCAACGCAGCCACTACACACAGCAGTACGCGTTCGGTGTTTCCGGTCATGCGAAGCACCTCCCGGCGGTAATGAGTGGTGGTCGATTGAGGGGCCACTCGGCCCCTGCTTCCGTCTTCAGATGCTTAGCTGTTGTATTGCGTTGCCAGCTGCTGCGAGTGGACCAAGTGATAGCGAGAGCATGTCGACAGAGCTGATATAGTAATAACCTACACTGAACAGTCATGCAGGTCAACCGCTATTGGAGATGATCTCAGAAGCCCCCGCTGTTTCCCCGCATGGAAGGCGTGACTTTTCCGTCAGTACTCATGCCCGTACAGGAGTGAAGCCCGCGACATATGCCGCGGGCTTCATTCTCATCTAACGTCAGGCCGGCCCCGCCTCTTCTGTCCTCCAGCCCAATCCAACCACCGAAGAATGCGGTCCGGCTATCTGACCTCGGTCGGCGATCCTCGTGGGACCTCCAGCACACCGCCACTCCACCTGCCCGGCAACCTCACACCGACCGAGCCGGACTGCGCCGTAACAGCCCCTGCCAGGGCCTCCACCTCACCCGAACTCACTCTACCGCACATCCGCGCTTTGAAGCGCTTCCCGGCGTAAGTAGTCCACGACAGGACATCCAGTCCTCTCCGGCCGACACATCGGTTGGATCTGTCGGCCATCCACCTCGTCCTGCGACGACAGTTTCCTCGACCGATCTCAGTCGCTCTCCAGTTCGCCACCACGTGTGCCTCCCCGCCACCACTCATCGAGGACCCCGCGTAGCCTGTCGCCTCAGTGTCCTGCCGGACTACGCGCCCGACCTCCGCGGTCGGGCGATGGAGCCTCAGGCATCGGCGATCTAATCGAGGCTTCGCGCCTCGTCCAGTTCACCCGCACACAACCACCACGCCACCGCTCGCCGATGCCCGATACTCACAGCGATCGTCGGGCTTGCGCCCTCCGATCCATCTGGACCTGTGTTGAGAATGTTCGCGTGTTATTGTAATGCCTGAGCAACGCAACGTAAATCCGGTGATTCCCCCATTTCCGGGTGCGTTACACCTGAGAAGGGCCTCATACTGGTCTCCGGTTTCCACCAGCAGCCGCGCGCTAAACAGACTTGCCCGCCCGTGAGTGCGGTGGTAGAATCCCTGGGACTCCCGCCCGTCGCCGCATGAAGCCGAGAGGAGCGTAGTTATCATGATCGAAGATGACCGCAGGGCGGTGGTGTATCGTGGCCGCCCGCCGAACCACTGCTGTGTAGATCAGATGCTGCGTATCCTGCCCGACGGAGATTGGATCGTCATGTTCATGACCGGCGGGGGGGGAGAGCCCGAGATCGAGAATCATATCGTCATGAGCCGTTCCACTGATGAGGGCGCAACGTGGGACGAACCCGAAGTCGTACTGCGCTATGAGGACCGTGCCTGTCTGCCCTCTGAGCTTATCGTGGAGGACAACCGCCTGCTGGCGTTTGTGTACACGCACGACGGGGGCTTCGGATGCTGGCGCTGCTGGCTCATCGACAGCGACGATGTCGGGCGTACCTGGAGCGAGCCGCGCCGCCTCGAACCGTACCCGGAGAACACCTTTATCCGCAACCTCTGCGAGACTTCGTGGGGAGAGTGGGTCCTTCCGGTCCAGACCTACCGGCCTCCGGACGGTGTAGAAGAGCGCAGGGAGAAGCTCAGGCACGGTTACAATGGCTCGCTGATAAGCGACGATCGCGGGGAAAGCTGGCAGCGCTCGGAGTTGATTGGGCCCACTCCCGGGTGGGTGGAGAACAATATCGTGGAGCTATCTGATGGGCGCCTGGCGATGCTTATTCGCGCGGACGGGACCGGTAATCTACTGCGCAGTTCCTCCTCGGACCGGGGGCGAACGTGGTCGGAGCCGGAGGCAGCGGATATCCCCAATCCCGGATCGAAGTTCCGCCTGCACCGCCTCTCAGACGGGCGTATCTGCCTGGTGCATAATCCTGCGCCGGTAACGCGCGACCCGAGTCGCCGGCGAAATCCGCTCGCGCTGTGGATATCGGATGACGACATGCGTTCCTGGGGCTACCGGCGCGTGCTGACCGACTTCCCCGGGATGCTTGCCTATCCCGACGGAGTGGTGGACCACGACGAGCGCTTCGTACATTTCGCCTTCGACTACAATCGCCACGACGTGATCTACTGGGGCGCGGCGATACCACCTGCCTGAGAGAGACGGTCGGCGACCGATCGGCCCATCGGAGCCCTCTCCACTCACGGTCGTCATGTATCATTACCGGCTGATCTGCAGGGAGGAAGTACGGTCCCTTTCGGGCAATATACGGAAAGAACCCCGCAGCATACAACTTCAGGAGGTACGGTCTTATGCACTGGCAAACCATATTGACGGTCTCCGCACTGATATTGACACTGTCCTGCGGCGTCACACACGGCGCCGATTACTATCTCTCACCGGAAGGTAATGACGCGAACGCGGGCAGCCGAGATGCGCCCTGGCAGAGCATCGCTCACGCCAATGAAAGCCTGCAGCCCGGTGACACGGCGATATTTCTCCCGGGTGAGTACGCCGGGACGATTCAACCCGCGAACAGCGGCACCGCCGACGCTCCCATCAGCTTTCGTTCGGAGGAGCACAGAGCGGCGCGGCTTGTTCCCGATGACACGGCTCCGATCATCCGGTTGGACGGACACGAGCATATAGTGATCGAGGACTTCTACCTCGACGGCGAGGCGCGAGGGAACTGGGCGCAGGTGACCGGGGCGCGGCACGTGACCATCAGAGGGTGTGAGATGCGGCGCAGCCCGGGGATCATGCTGATGCTTGAGTCCTCGGAGTTACGCCTGATCGACAATCTGTTCAGCGCCGATCGCTTTCGCGGGGATATGATACATATCCGCAACTGCAATGAGGTGGTGTTCGAGGGCAACTCGACGACGCGCGTGGGGCATTGCCCGCTGCGTATACACAACTCGTTCAACGTGGTGGTGCGCGCGAATGTGTTCCGCTGCGAGTGGGGCCGAAACTACGAGTTCTGGATGAGCGGACGTCTGCTGATCGAGGACAACATCATCACCCGCGCCCGCGACAGTGCCGGATCCGCCGACAGCCGCGCCAAGAACCTCTACGATGACAGCATCTTCCGGCGCAACCTCGTCTTCGACAATCTGCACACTCCGCTGAACTCGGGCAGCTACATCTGGAGCGGAGCGGGGCCGACGAGCCCGCTCTACCGAGGTCCGTTCGTCACGGTGAACTCTCGCTTCTACCACAACACCATCACGGACAATCTCGGCCACGGCTGGGAACTCAATGGAGTGAATGTAAGCTCGAATCACTTCATCAACAAC
Source organism: candidate division WS1 bacterium (assembly GCA_003566775.1). Classification (GTDB taxonomy): domain Bacteria; phylum Armatimonadota; class Zipacnadia; order Zipacnadales; family UBA5352; genus UBA5352. The sequence goes on along the minus strand of PXBW01000261.1, from coordinate 2,656 downwards.
ATCTTCCATCGCAACTACCACACCGGTGGCGGCACGCAGGTGATGTACGCCGATGACATCAGCCGGGACAATCGCTTCACCACCAACATACTCAGCGGTGCGGAGCCCGGTCAGCCGGTGGTTCGCCACGGAGATAACTACTGGACGGCTGATGAAGCCAACGAGAACACGATGACCGTCGGAGACTTCTGGTCGATATTCCATGAGAACATCGACGCTGATCCGGCCTTTGCCGATCGCGAGGTTCGGGACTTCCGACTTACTCCCGAGAGCCCCGCGATCGACGCGGGCACTCCGCTCGCTCTGGCGATGGGCTCGGGCACCGGAAGCGAGCTTCCCGTCACCGACGGCGGGATGTTCTACGACGGCTTCGGCATCGAGGGCGAGGAGGGGGACTTCATCGCAGTAGGCTCGGGAGACAACATAGCGCAGATCGAGCGGGTGGAGCTTCGTTACTATCAGCCCGCGATCCTGCACCTTGACCGTGAAGTCACCTGGGAGGACGGAATGGCCGTGAGCCTGCCCTGGGCGGGTGCGGGCCCCGACATCGGCGCGATACAACACGGCGCACATCACCCCACACGGGTCATCGCCTTCGCCGACCCTCCCGCGGTGGAACCGGGCGAGCCGGTGAGCTTCTCGCTGGATGCCTTCGGAAAGGAGATAGAGGCCGTGCGCTGGGATTTCGAGGACGGCACCTTCTCGGACGAGCTTGAGCCGACACACACGTTCGCGGAGGCGGGGCATTACGGCGTGACCGCGCGCGTGACCTTCGATGACGGAAGACAGGGCATTGCGCCGGTCTTCGTCCACGTGCCACAGCGCCTCGATCCGCAGGCACCGCTGGTTGAAGTGGACTTCGAGGATGAGACGCACGGGGTGACCTGGGGCTTTCACTTCAAGTTCTACCGCGGCCACCAGACCGGGGCAACTCGCGTCGAGCGGCCCGACAATGAGGGCATGTGCATGCACATCTTCTACGATCCGGACAAGCGAAACCAGACCGCTGCGCAGATAGCTCCCGGAGAATGGGAGATCGACCGCTACCCGCTGGTGCGCTTCGACTACCGCATCCCGCCGGGAGTGCCGGTGACGGTGGAGGTCCGACCTTTCCGGGCACCGGATCGCCCCACCGGCTTCGTCATCGCCGCAACGGAGAATGAGCGGGCGCGCATGGGAGAGGTGGACGGATACATATTGAACGACGATGGCGAGTGGCACACACTCACTATGGATGTGCGCAGGCTCCGCGAGGTCTATCCGGAGTTGCAGCACCTGCGCCAGTGGATGTTCAGTACACCCTGGGGCACAGCGCCGTCACCGGTCGGCTGGCTGAGCTTTCCGGCCGTAGGATCTGACTTCAGCAGCGATCCCGACGGTGATGAGGACGTGGTGGTGCATCGCCAACTCGACATCGTACTGCTTCGCTCGGACGCGCCGGGGCAGTGGCTGGAGATGCCATTCACACTCGAAGAGGAAATCACCGGCGAGGTATTCGTGGAGCTTCTCGATCACACGAGCCGCGGTGCGGTGCAGATTATGCTGAACGACGAGATAGTGGTGGAGGATTACGAGCACTGGACGGACGGAACGGTTCCCTCGCGAGTGTCGCTGGGCGAGATGACTCTTCCTGCGGGGGAGCACACGGTGCGGCTGGAGGTGCTCGAGCGGCGCACCGGCATGATCGGCCTCACGGGTGTGACCGTCCGCCCGGAGGGTGCGCCGGATACGCCACCGCTCACGCTGGAGGACTTCGAGTTCTGGTTCGACAACTTCTCGATAATGCCTGAGTGAGCATGAGGCGTACTCGCGCGATGACATTATCGGACACGGCCACATGTTGCAGCGGTGAGGTGGGATTATGATTACCCGTGCTATCTCTCGCCATGGCTCAGTTCTCGCGATGAGCGCTCTTCTGCCGATGCTGCTGCTGAGCCGGGGCCCGTCCTTTGCGGACGGGCCTCGCACCTTGTACAGGGCTGAGGACATCGAGAACGCCCGCGAGAACGTCGAGCGCTACGAGTGGGCGCGGAGCATCGTTGCGGGATGGGAGCGGGGCGCCGAGTTCGCGCTGGAGCAGGACCGCGAGTTCTTCGAGGAGTTGATCCCGGAGCTTACACCGGGAATGCTCTACGGTCAGACCTGTCCGGCCTGTGTGAGTCCGACGCTGAGGCGCGGTGAGAGAAACATCCGCTGGAGCGTCCGTGATCCGGACATCGTCACCTGTCGCGATTGCGACACGGTGTATCCGAACGAAGATTACCCGGAGACGGGGATACTCGAGTGCCCTCGGATGGGGCAGACTTTCACTTACTATCAGACGCCGGAGGAGCGCGCCCTCGGCCCTGATGCCACTGTTGAGGAGCGCCGGGAACACGCGCTGCTGGGCATAAGCAATCGCTATCTGAACCTGAGCATGGCGGGCTACATACGTTTCTGCCGCGCTCAGTGGGCGTGGCGGCAGGTGCTCAATCTCGCGCGGATGTACGCTCTGACGGAGGATGTCGCGTACGCCGAGCGGGTGTTCTGGATACTCGACCGCTTCGCGCAGGTCTTCCCGAACTACCTCTACCAGTCTTACGACGGCAGTTACGCCGACTGGCCGCCGGCCGAGGTTGCCGCGAACATGGGAGATCCATCGACCCCTCGCGGCGGG
>PXBW01000281.1 GCA_003566775.1 candidate division WS1 bacterium | reverse complement strand
GCACACCTCCGATGCGTTGATCTTCTTCAACTCCGGACACATCGGGCCGATGCACCGCGCGATGCAGCACAGCTTCACGCACTTCGAGCTTGAATCCCTGCCCGGTGGCAAGTGGGGCTACGCGCACTTCCCCGTCGCCCAGCGTTACGCGCGCACTCTGGGCCTGCCGACGATCTCGCACACCGGCAAGTTTCACACCACCTGGGGAGACTTCAACTCGTACCGCAACCCCGCCGCGCTGGAGTACGAGTGTATGAGGATGCTGGCGCTGAACTGCCGCTGTGAGGCAGGGGACCAGCTTCCGCCCGATGGCAGGCTCGACGCGTCGACCTACGAGCTTATCCGCGGGGCGTACGAGAAGGTTGAGGCGGCAGAGCCGTGGTGCGAGGGTGCGGAGGCGGTGGTGGACATCGGCGTGATGACGCCCGAGGAGTTCGTCACCGACCCCACGAGTCGCGAGATACCGGCCTCGATCTCCGGTGCCACGAAGATGCTGCAGGAGTTGCACCATCAGTTCGATGTGATCGACTCCGAGAGTGACTTCTCGCGCTACCGGCTCATTATCATGCCCGACGAGATACCGGTCGATGAGGCGCTGGCGGCGAAGCTCTCGGAATTCATCGCGGTGGGCGGGAAGCTGCTGGCGACTCACCGCTCGGGACTCGATCCGGCGGGCAAGCGCTTCGCTCTGCGCGAACCGGGTGTTGAGTACCTGGGCGAGGCGCCTTTCTCGCCGGATTTCATCGTGCCCGGCGCGCTGGGCAAAGACCTGGCGGATGCCCCGCACGTGATCTACCTGCAGGGCAGCGAGGTGAGGCCGCTGGACGGCGCCGAGGTCCTCTCGCCGATGATGAAGCCGTGGTTCAACCGAACCTGGGAGCACTTCTGTTCACATCGACACACGCCGGTGGAGGGCCCGGCGGACTACCCCGGAGCCGTGCGAAGCGGCTCGTGCATCTACCTGATGCACCCGCACTTCACGCAATATCGCGAGCGAGCGCCGCGCTGGTGCAAGCTGCTGATTCGCAACGCAATCGACCTGCTGCTAGGGCAGCCGGTGCTGCGGGCGGAGGCTCCTTCGACGGCGATCTTCACGGTAAATCGCCAGGCCGCGCAGAATCGCCTTATCGTCCACGCATTGCACTACGTCCCCGAGCGGCGCAGCGAGGAGCTTGAGATCGTGGAGGACATCATCCCTCTGCACGAGGTGCCGGTGAGCGTGCGGGTGGAGGGCGAGGTGGCGTCGGTGCGGCTGGTGCCGCAGGGCGAGGAGATCGCGTTCACGCTGACCGGCAAGCGCTGCGGCTTCGTGATCCCGCGGGTTGAGGGGACGCAGATGGTGGGGATCGCGCTGGAGGAGTGAGCGGGGCGAGCCACTTTCAATCGCGAAAGGTTATCTGACCTTGAGCGGGGAATCGATCTACGGGTGATGATACGATGGCCGAAGAATCGAAGGTCACCAACGCTGAACTTGGCGCGGTCTGCCGGCAGTTCGCCACGCTGATGAAGGCGGACATAAACATTCTGGAGATTATCGAGACGCTGCGGGCGCAGACGACGAACGCCTTTCTGCGTGAGGTGCTCGAACAGGTGCAGGAGGACGTGGAGATGGGCCACACACTGGCCACCTCTTTCAGCCGCTACCCGAACACCTTCAGCCCGTTCTTCATAACGATGATCCGCGAGGGTGAACTCGAAGGTGAGATGGATCGCGTCTTCGATGATCTCGCGGATCACTTCGAGAGTCGGCTAGGAGACGCTCCCGATGCGCGGCGTCCTGCTCGCGCGGGCATTTTTGACTGGGAGGCTGCCGCGTCGGCGTTCCAGTGGATCTTCATCTGGCTGTGCGCCCTTGCGTCGGCGTCAGCGCTCGGAGCGGGGCTGATCTGGTACGCGACCGGTCCTGAGAATGGAGCCGGTCTGCCGGGCCACCGTGTCCCGAACATCCTGATATTCGTGGGCATCATCCTCGCTCTTGGCGTGCTTCTGTTCACGCGGGGAAGACGCAGGAGTTAGTACAAAGCGCTGCGCGCAAGACGCTCATTCGATCTCGATGGCCGCTGTTCGCTTGTTCCAGGCAGGAGCATTGGTGCCGACCACCGTCGGCACACCGCGAGGACTTCGGCGACCATCTTCTCACGACAGTACCTGAGGGAATACATATCTCTCTGACCTCAGGGAGGTCGTCAGTCTCCGCTGGATCGCATTCACGAACAACTCCGATGTGGGCTTCCACGGACCGATGAAGGAGAATCTCCGACAGACGTGGAACATCATCCATGTTGCGAAGCGGCCTGATTAACCCTGTAGTGTGTTGGGAGTCCTGCAAATGCCCAGAAATATGGACGTACTCCCTCTTTTTGAGAAGAGTAACATCACATTCGACCCAATCCCCCGTTTCATCTACGAGGGTAACTTGGGCAGTGAGCTTGAGGCGGGCAATATGTCCGCGGATGATGCGGTCAGCATGCTCGACTGCATGCTCGCCATTCGGTCGTTCGAGGAGACCGTGGCAAAGATGAAGAACGGGCGTTACAAGCCGGTGGAGGGCTTCAAGTTCATCGGCGCAAGCCATCTTTCGATCGGGCAGGAAGCCACCGCTGTCGGTGCTGTGTCGGCCATCCGTCCGGATGATTACATAACAAGCACCCATCGGGGGCATGGGCATTCCATCGCTAAGGGATTCTACTGGCTTCTCGGGCGGCGCTCGGACGAGGAGCTTGAGCAGTTCATCGCCGACTATGCTGACCCGGATGATTACGAGAGTCTCGCTGAGTGCGCTCTGCAGGTGCATCTTAACCGCACGATGGGGGAGCTTCTCGGCAAGGAAGAGGGGTACTGCCACGGTCGCGGAGGCGGCATGCACATCGCCGATTTCCACGCGGGACATCTGGGCGCGAACGCGATCGTGGGCGGCAGCTACGCCATCGCGGCGGGGGCTGCAATGGGCGCGTGGATGCTCGATCTGGATCGGGTGGTGCTTTCCTTCGTAGGCGATGGCGCGACCAACAACGGTATCGCCCACGAGGCGTATAACTGGGCCTGTCAGGGTCAGTTCGAGGAGGGTGTCCCGGTTATCTTCCTGATCGAGAACAATCAGTACGGGATGACCGGCCAGCAGGCTGGAGAGGTAACCGGAATCGAGGACCTCGCGCAGAGGGGCGCGGGGTACAATGACGTGAACATGCGCGCCGAGGTCGTCAACGGGATGGACGCGATGGCGATGCGCGATGCGGTCGCCCGCGCCGCGGAGATCTGCCGCGGCGGGGAGGGTCCGGTGCTGCTGGAGAGCAAGACCTACCGCTACCTCGGGCACTCACTCTCGGACGATTGCACCGCCTACCGCTCGGAGACCGAGGAGCAGGCATGGGAGGATATAGATCCTGTCGATCATATAAAGCGAGCGGTGGTAGAATCCGCAGTACTCACCGATGATGAGGTCGTTGAGCGCTGTCAGCGCATGAGTCAGTGCATCGAGGACGCCTCGGTCTGGGCAGTTAACGCCACCGATCCGAAGCCCTCTGCGATCTACCACGGTCTTTTCGCCGACAGCAATTCCGAGGGGATCGGTGAGGAGTGGGCGACGCCCACCGAGGAGCTTAAGGAAGAACCGACATACAGGCGTCGCGATCGTCAGGGGCGGGTTCTATTCCGCCATGCGGTAGCCGAGGCGCTTATGGAGGAGATGCTGCGCGACCGCCGTGTGATTCTGTATGGAGAGGACGTCGCCGACTACGGTGGTGCCTTCGGCGCGACGCGTGGACTGCTCGAGATCTTCGGTCGCCGGCGAGTCTTCAACGCCCCGATCTCAGAGGCGGCGATCGTAGGCACTGCCGCGGGCGCTTCGATGGTTGGGATGCGCCCGGTCGCAGAGATCATGTACATCGACTTCATCCTGATGACGATGGATCAGACCGGGAACCAGCTTGCGAAGAATCGGTACATGTTCGGCGGGAAGGCCACCCTGCCTGCGGTGATCCGCACCACCATCGGCGGAGGTCGAGGGTACGCGGGCCAGCATTCGCAGTCGCTGGAGGCCATCGTCACGCAGGTACCGGGCCTTAAGGTCATTGCTCCCGCTACCGCGTATGACGTTAAGGGCCTGCTCAAGTCGGCGATCCGCGAGGACAACCCAATAATCTTCATCGAACATCAGCACTGTTACACGGAGAAGGGCGAGGTGCCGGAGGACGATTACACGGTTCCGATTGGGGAGGCGAAGGTCGTGCGCGAGGGTGCGGACGTAACCGCAATCGCGTACAGTTACATGTTGCTGCGGACGCTTGAAGCTGCGGAGGTACTCGAAGACGAGGGCGTAAGCGTGGAGGTAGTGGATCCGCGCACGCTCGTTCCGCTCGACGAGGACACCATCGCCGATTCGGTCAACAGGACCGGCAGGGCGCTGGTTGTGCAACAGGCGCCGTACACCGGCTGCTTCGGCGAGCACATCGCTCATCGCGTCATGGAGCGGTGCTGGGACGCGCTGAAGGCACCGGTGCGGATCGTGGCAGCCCACGACGTTCCGCCACCGATGGCCGAGCCGCTGGAGAACGAGAATATGCCATCGGTGGAGAAGATCGCCGACAACCTGCGTAGCCTGGCGCAACAGTGAGGTCTGCTGTCTCAGCCGATCATGAACGGACGCGGCATCTCACTGTGCCGCGTCCGTCAGCGGTCCGGCATCAGGCTGATATACGTCCGCGCAAGAGGTGATGACCGTGAGACTGGCGGCCCAAGGGTACCCCCACGAGGAGTTTCGCTCAGATCAATATGATGCGAGTGTCATGGGCGGAAGGTTCGAGGAGCTTCGGAAGGCCGGCATCGATACATACTTCGCCTGCATGGTCAGTGCCGGTGAACACTACTTCCAGTCGCGGACACTGGGGCCACCAGCGCGAGATTTACTCGGACCTTTGATGGAGATCGGTGAGGCGACCGGAGTCGATATCCATCCGGTCGTGGGGCTTGCGGGCCCTGTCGGCGCAGGCGAGAGGTACTACGAGCCTCCGCTGGAGCTTGAGGATGTCCCTGAGTGGGCTTTGACGTGGCCTTGTCCAAGCTGGGGAGCAAACCACGAGCGAGCCGTCTTGATTGCGGGTGAGTTGATCGAAGTATATGATTCTCCCGGACTGCAACTCGACTACTCTCGTTATCCTGATGCTGACCTGCTTACCAGGAATCCCTGCGCCTGTGCCCGGTGCACATCGATGCGGCTTCAGTGGCTGGGCAAGCCGCATCCCGAGCCCGAGGACCTGCTAAAGCCCGGCGTGGCATTCAAGGAGCTTCAGATGCGCACGGAGTTCGTCCGCTCCTACGTGGAGTCGATGCGGGGATTGACAGATACACATGGGATCGAGCTTTCCGCCGCAGTGCGTGCGAGGTACTACGGTCAGGCGCTTCCCGAGGGACAGGACTGGGCGGAGTGGTGCAGTGATGGTCTGATCGATGCCGTCTGCACTATTACCCGCACGGCCACCTTTGGTGAGTTCGCACGCCTGATCGCCCAGCACCACAGGCTCACTGAGGCAACCCCTGCAGCCTGGCTCGAGGGTCTCGCACTACGGGAGCATGGTGAGAAGCTCAGCCGCAATGAGCTTGAGCGGAGACTGCATTTCGCGCTGAAGGCCCGTGCCGACGGCCTCTGCCTCGCGAAAGCCTCTGACCTCGGCCCCGGCGATCTCGACATGCTCGCGTCAGTAGCGGAGACGTGATCGCTCTTGGTCCACTTCGAATGCGCGGCCCCATGCTCGCCCCTGCAGCATCGCGGCATTTGTGATACAATGACGGCATCATGATCGAACTCAGGAAGGATGCCGTAACCGTCGTTGGAGGGGGCCTGGCGGGATCGGAGGCCGCCTGGCAAATCGCACAACGAGATGTGCCCGCAGTACTCTATGAGATGCGTCCGGGGCGTATGACGCCCGCACATGAGACCGACCTGTTCGCAGAGCTTGTCTGCTCGAACTCGCTCCGCTCCAACCGTCTGACCTCCGCGAATGGGATACTCAAGCAGGAACTACGCATCCTCGGCTCCCTGCTCGTCCGCTGTGCCGAGGAGAACGCGGTGCCGGCAGGACAGGCCCTCGCGGTGGATCGCATGCGCTTCGCCCGGGATATCACTGAAACCCTCTCCGCGCATCCTCTGATCGAAGTGCGGCGCCGGGAGGTTAGATCGATTCCCGAGGGGCCGACGATCCTGGCGACGGGACCGCTGACTTCCGACGCTCTCTCCGAGGAGATCGGCGCGCTGATCGGGCGCGATCATCTCTACTTCTACGATGCGCTCTCACCGATCGTTTCCGCAGACAGCATCGATTGTGACGTTGTGTTCCGCCAGTCGCGTTACGACAAGGGAGACGCGGACTACCTCAACTGTCCGTTCAGCCGTGAGCAGTATGAGGCATTCTACGAGGCGCTGATCTCCGCAGAGACCACGATGCACGCCGACTACGATCCGGATGAGCTTTTTGAGGGCTGCCTGCCGATCGAGATCATTGCTTCACGAGGGATCGACGGACCGCGCTTCGGACCGATGAAGCCTAAGGGGCTCACAGATCCACGTACAGGCAGAATGCCCTGGGCCGTCGTGCAACTGCGCGTCGAGAACCGCGCGGCAACCATGTACAATCTCGTGGGTTTTCAGACCTCGCTGACATATCCGGAGCAGCAGCGAGTCTTCCGCATGATCCCGGGTCTTGGGGAGGCGGAGTTCCTGCGCTACGGGGTGGTGCATCGCAACACCTACATCAACGCCCCAACGGGGCTTCGCCCGACGTGGCAGTTTCGCGGGCGAGACGATCTGTTCTTCGCCGGCCAGATCACGGGCGTCGAAGGCTACGTGGAAAGCACTGCCTCGGGGCTGATGGCCGGGATCAATGCCGCGAGACTGATGCGCGGGAAATACCCCATCGAGATGCCGGAACAGTCGGTGATCGGGGCGCTGGCAGGACATATCACCAGCGCTGATTCCGAGAGCTTTCAGCCTATGAACTCGAACTTCGGCCTGCTGCCACGTCCCGATAGCATGCGTCGGATGAAGAAGTTCGAGCGCCGAAAGCTGCAGGCGGAGATTGCCCTGCAGGCGGTCGAGCGTGTGGTGGATCGGGAACTCTGAGCGAGGCCGTGCCCATCCGCCGTCCGACAGATTCATCCGCCTGCAAGTGACATGCAGGGCGGTGCGGCATCGGGAGAAGCGATAAACGCCGCCGTATGTGATCAGATGCCCGCCCTCATGCCGGTGGAAGCATGTTGACGCTACCCGACCTTGGCTGCTAAGATTGCTCTGCGATGGCCGGCCGCGTGCCGGTGCCACAGACCAATGTGGGAGGACTGTCCCCAATGCCGGAAGTATCACGAGAGGTAGTAGAACAGATCGCGACCCTTGCACGGCTTGCGCTCAGCGAAGAGGAGATCGACCGCCTCCAGCAGGAGATGGGTCGGATCCTCGAACACGGAGACAGCCTGCAGGAGGTCGACACGAGTGACATCGAGGGCACCTCGCATGTGATTCCGATGACTAACGTCTACCGCGAGGACGAGGTCGGCGAGTCGCTGACGCCGGAGGAAGTCGTTGCGAACGCACCCGACGCCGCGGAGGAGTTCTTCCGCGTCCCGCGCACCGTTGACGAGTGACTCGCCGGGTATGATGGCGGGCGCACAGCGGAAGCGGATGAGAGATCATCCAACCACGCGATCGATCCCACGCCGCACGACGGACGCGCCTACGGAGGAAGCACCGTGAAGCTGCATGAGATGACGGCTGACGAACTCGGCGAGCGCCTTGCCTCGGGTGAGGTGTCCGCCGTTGAAGTGACCGAGGCACACTTCGCGCGCATCGACGAGGTCGAAGAGAGCGTCGGAGCTTTCCTCACACTAACCCGCGACAGCGCGCTGGAGCAGGCGCGACAGGTGGATGATCGGCGCGGGGGTGGGGAGGACCCGGGGCCGCTCGCGGGGGTCCCGATCGCCATCAAGGACGTCCTCTGCACACGTGGCATTCCCACCACCTGCGGTTCGAAGATGATCGAGAGTTTCCGCCCGCCTTACGATGCGACGACGGTGCGCCTGTGTCGCGACGCCGGAATGCCCATGGTCGGCAAGACCAACATGGACGAGTTCGCGATGGGGTCATCGACGGAGAACTCGGCCTTCAAGGTGACACGGAACCCATGGGATCTCGATCGCGTCCCCGGCGGCTCCTCTGGAGGATCAGCCGCGGCGGTGGCAGCCGGTGAAGCTCCCGTCGCGCTGGGCTCTGATACGGGAGGTTCGATCCGCCAGCCCGCATCACTTTGCGGTCTCTCGGGCCTCAAACCGACCTACGGGCGGGTCTCTCGCTACGGTCTCGTAGCCTATGCATCTTCACTCGACCAGGTCGGGCCGCTGGCGAAGAACGTGCGCGACTGCGCTCTGGTCATGAACGTACTGGCCGGTCGAGATCATCGCGACGCGACCTCCGCGGACGTGGAGGCCCCCGACTACGTGACCGCCCTCACCGGCGACGTCTCCGGGTTGCGCGCGGGCGTACCGGGCGAACTGATGGGCGAGGGCATCGATCCAGCGGTTAAGACGACCATCGAGGCGGCCATCGGTGAACTCGAGGAACTCGGAATGGCGGTCGAGCAGGTCACCATGCCCCATGTCGATTTCTCCCTGCCGGTGTACTACCTGATAGCGACCGCCGAGGCAGCAAGCAACCTGGCAAGATTCGACGGAGTTCGCTATGGGCACCGCACCGAGGAGCCGGTCGACGACGTCTACGATCTCTTCGCGCAGTCACGCGCGGAGGGTTTCGGCCCGGAGGTGCGGTTGCGTATCATGCTGGGCACCTATGCGCTCAGCGCGGGCTATTATGAAGCCTATTACGGTCAGGCGCAGAAGGTTCGCACGCTGATCAAGCAGGACTTTGACGCCGCCTTCGAGGATCATGATGTCTTACTGTCACCCACCTCGCCGACGGTCGCGTTCGGAATTGGAGAGAAGGCCGACGATCCGTTGCAGATGAAGCTCGCTGACATCTGCACGATCCCGGTGAACCTCGCCGGCATCCCTGCACTCAATGTGCCCTGCGGCATGGCCGACGGCATGCCGGTCGGGCTGCAGATCATGGGCCGCCCCTTCGCCGAGGACACGATAATGCGCGTAGGTGACGCCTACCAGCGTGCGACGGACTGGCATACACGAAGGGCGGAGTTGTAGTCGGGTTCGAACCCTAAGATCCGGCCACCGGGGAGATACCCACTCTTCAGCCGGAGGGCATAGCGATGCACTGCGAGACCGGTAGGGGCGGCGAACCGCCGGTACTCCGATCTCGCCCGCCACTTGAACCGGTGGCGGTCTGCGGGGTTGCGATGGTGCACTGGCTCTGGAGCGTGCATTACCCCCACCGATCCACCTCGCCACCGGAATGCCGAGAGCGACTGAAGCCTCGGCTGTCCAGAATCAGCACAGAGCGCTTACGGCCGGGCTCAGTCAAGCACAGTCTCTGCTGTTCATCGCAGGCGTGGCGGTGTGCTTGTCAGTAGAAACAAGCGTCAGAACCGATAATCGCTGTCCGAGGGTGCCCTGAACGGGCGTCCCGTTCGTGTACCGAGGGCAGTCGTCGGAAGGTTTACGAGGCGCGGGCGCGAATTACCTCTCGAACGTGCCGCGGATCAGGGAGGGTGATCATGACTGTCGGCGATACGCGTCTCACAGCACTGATTCGGATGTCAAGAACTCTCGGCAACCCTGACAATGATTACCTCATTCTGGGCGAGGGCAATACCTCCGCAGGGGCAGACGACGAGAGCTTCTTCGTGAAGGCCTCGGGCGCGTCCCTCCTTGATATCGCCTCGGACGGCTTTGTGTGCGTCTCTCGCAGCCAGGTGCGCGATCTCCTGGCATCGGCCACTTTGACGGACGGGCAGATTGCGCAGGGGCTGCGTGACGCGACGATTGACGCGGGAGACCTGCGCCCATCGGTGGAGACATTCCTGCACGCGCAGTTGCTGGATCTTCCAGGGATAGAGTTCGTTGCCCACACGCATCCGACGGCGGTAAACGCCCTGATGTGCTCGCGGCGACCGAAGGAGGCGATCCGGGGAAGGATCTTCCCCGATGAGGTGGTCTGCTGCGGCCCTGAATCGGCCTGGGTGCCCTATACCGATCCGGGGCTGCCGCTCGCGCACAGGGTCGCCGAGGTGGTCGAGCAGTTCATTGAGCGATGGAATGAACCGCCGAAGATTATCATGATGCAGAATCACGGCATGATCGCGATGGCGGAGACGAGCGGTGAGGTGCTCGCGGCGACGTCGATGGCGGTCAAGGCCGCGCGGGTGAGGCTGGGCGCAGCGGCGTGGGGCGGCATCCGACCTCTCACCGACGATGAACTCGATCGAATATACACGCGCCCGGACGAGCAGTACCGGCAGGAACGTCTTGCCCGCGGAGGAGACTGACTGACAGGAGCGCGTGACCAAAGATCTTCGCGGCAATGAGACAGCCTGACAGGAAACCGGCGGAAGAGATATCGCCACCTGGTAGGACAGGCATGGAGGAAGTGCGGATGAGCGATTACGACAGCTACGTTGATGGAACCTGCCCATTGCCTCAACAGCACCTCGCCTGGCCGCTTTACGGCGTGGGATTGGAGAACCTCGGAAGGGAGCGCGAACCGGTTGAGTGGGAGATGCCGCAGATCGGCCGCGATGAGTTACTGGCCCGCGTCGACGCCTGCGGTCTCTGCTTCTCGGACATCAAGGTACTGCGGCTCGGCCCCGATCATCCACGCATCTCCGGTCGCGACCTGAAGAGTGATCCGGTGGTGCTCGGTCATGAGGTGGCACTGACGATCGTGGAGGTCGGAGACGACCGTACCGACGACTTCTCTGTCGGCGACCGCTTCGTGGTGCAGGCGGATATCTACTACAACGGCGAGGGCCTCGCCTTCGGTTACGCGCTTCACGGCGGCATGGAACAGTTCGTAACCATTCCCACGCCGATCATCGACGGCGATGACGGCTGTTACCTGATTCCGATTCCAGAGGACATCGGCTACTCGGAGGCGGCGCTGGCAGAGCCCTGGGCGTGCGTGCTGTGCGCCTTCCGGGTCGAGACGCGCAAAGACCTCGCGGAAAACGGTACGCTTGCGATCGTTCGCGGTCCAGAAGCTCGCGATGGCTTCACCATGGGCGAACTCCGGGGAGAGCCGGATGTGGTGCTTGGCCTCGATGTCCCTGAGGATCTGATGGGGGAGTTCGCGGACGCGGAGCGGATCGAGATCTCCGACGAGGAGGAGCTTGCGCGGGTGGCCCGTGAACGTGGTGGGATCGACGATCTCCTGCTGCTGGATCCGACAGCCGACCAGGTTGAAAGCCTCGCCACACTGCTGGCGGACGACGGAGTGCTTTGCCTGATGATAGATGAGCCGCTTGAGCGGGCGGTAGAGGTCGATGCAGGACGGATTCATTACGATGGGACGCGCTACGTAGGTGCAGACGGCCTCAACATCGGTGAGGCGTACGCATCAACCCGCTCGGTTAAGTCCGTCGAGGGAGGGCGAATGCTTATCTCCGGTGCGGCCGGACCGATGGGGCAGATGCATGTGCAGTGGGCGCTGGAGGACCCCCGAGGGCCATCAGTTGTGGTGGCGACCGACATCGACGACGAGCGCCTCGCCACGCTGCCGGAGCGTTACGGAGCTTTGGCGGAGAGCAACGATCGCACACTGGTGACGCTCAACCCGGCAGAGCTTGGCTCACAGGCCACCGCTGAAGAAATGGCGAAGTACGCGCCTGGGGGCTTCGATGATGTCGTCGTGCTGGTGCCGGTGCCGCCGGTGATCGCCGGGCACGCGCGAGACCTCGGCGATGGCGGCATGTATAACATCTTCGCGGGCGTCGCACGGGGCACGATGGTAGAGATGGATGTCTCGGACGTGGCGCTTAGGGGAGTACGTTACACCGGCACCAGTGGGTCGGGTATCGAGGACCTTGAGACCACGATCGAGATGACCGCAAGCGGCGAACTCGCTCCCAACCGCGCGGTGGCGGCGATCGGGGGCATTGAGGCGGCATGGGACGCCCTGCACGCGGTCTCTGAGGGCGAGTTGACCGGAAAGGCGGTCATCTACCCTCATGTACGTGACCTGCCCCTGACGGCGCTTCACGAGCTTGAGAGCATCGAACCCGAGGTAGCCGCGCATATCGATGAATCCGGGGCCTGGACCGCAGAAGGGGAGAGGACCCTGCTGCGCGCTCATGTGACCGGCTGTCCCGATCAGGCAGGTAAGTTACCCTGCCGCCATCTCGAGGGGCGCGTTGCGCTGGTTACCGGTGCGGCGCAGGGCCTCGGAGAAGCTCTGGCTGAACGGCTCGCTCGCGAGGGCGCGGATGTGGGTATCGCGGACATCAACAACGAGGGAGCACGGGAAACAGCAGACCGTATCGCGGCCGAGACCGACCAACGAGCACTCGGAATCGGAATGGACGTGACCAACGAGGCGTCGGTTGCGGCTGCGATGAGGCGGTGCGTCGAGGAACTCGGCGGGCTTGATATCGTCGTAAGCAACGCCGGGATACTCATCGCCGGCGACACGCTCGGCTTCGAGATTGATGACTGGCGCAAAGTGATCGAGGTCAACCTCATCGGTTACTTCATCGTGGCGAAGCAGGCGGCGAAGGTCATGCTGGAGCATGGCACCGGGGGGACGATTATCCAGATCAACTCGAAGTCCGGCAAGAAGGGGTCGTTCAAGAATTCGGCGTACGCCTCGGGCAAGTTCGGTGGCATTGGGTTGACGCAGAGTCTCGCGCTGGAGTTCGCCGACCAGGGAATCAGAGTGAACGCGGTCTGCCCGGGCAACCTCCTCGACTCGCCGCTCTGGGTGGACAGCCTCTACGCGCAGTACGCCGAGCGCTGGGGCATTACCGAGGAAGAAGTGCGGCAGAAGTACGTTGATCAGGTGCCGATGAAGCGTGGCTGCACCTATGAGGACGTCGGAAACGTGGTAGTCTTCCTGGCCTCCGAGCAGTCAGAATACATGACGGGCCAGGCGATCAACGTGACCGGCGGGCAGATCATGCACTAATTGGGCTCTATGCGGAGCGAGCATGGTGCGTTGCGAGCGTTGTAATGGAGAGCTTGAATCGGGCGCCTCGTTCTGCTCAGACTGTGGAAAACCCGTTCCCGGAGGTCATGCGTTGAAGAGGGCGGAACTGGCGGGGACTACCGGACTGCTGGGAGGCTCAGGTGCTCTGGAGATGCCTGAAGCACCTGAGCCAGCGGCGATTCCGGAGCGCATTCCCGAGATCCCGTCGATTGCGGAGCTTCCTGAGGTAGCGGGGGCCGGCGTCCCCGCCGGGGAGGTAGCCGCCACCGAGATTACCTCTCCGGAGGCGATAGACTATCAGGAGTTGCGCGAAGCCCGGCGGCTTGAGGAAGAGGCTCGCGACGCCGAACTCGAGATCGATCTGAGTGAGAAGTTCGCAGAGAGCGCGACCGCGGAGTCCGTTACTGAAGGAGCGGGGCACTACGAGCTTGGAGAGGTACACCCTACGGTTGAGGAAGAGGTCAGCGAGCGTCGTCCTCCTCCACCGCCGCCCATCGAGAGTGCCGACGAGCGTGTCGTCCGTGAGGGGACGGACCAGCAGGGCGTTTCCGACGCGTTCTTTGAGGCCGAGGAGGTTTCGGCCTCAAGATTCCTGCTCGCAGCCGTTGTAATTCTCCTGCTCATGCTGATGCTCGTAATGCTGGCGGGTTATCTGATTGAGTTGACCGAGCAGACATCTGAGACAGACACGGCATTGCGAACTCTCACCCCGATTTCAACCACAATGCGATCCGCTCTGCAATGCGAATGACAGATCGAAACAGTATTCCGGCTTGCAGAGGGCATCGAATCACTGAGATCAACACTGCGTCTGATGCGCAGACGCCACATGAACGGAGGCTGGCAGACCATGTTCTGCACCGAATGCGGAGAGAATGTGCCGGATGACGCGAGATTCTGCCCGAACTGCGGCAAGGAGCTTTCGCCAGCGAAGGAGCAGCAGGCGGATACGGACGAGCGGGAGGACGCAGAGAGCGTTCCCGAACCGGAGCCGCAGGAGCCCGCAGCGACGCCCGCGGAGCAGGATCATCCTCCAGCCACGCCCCCTCCGCCGGAACAACCGCCTGCCGGCCCGGAGCCTGCGCAACCAGGTGCACCGCCTCCCATCGGTGCTCCCGGCCCGCCGCGGGAGGAGGGCGATCACCCGCCTGCATCCGCACAGCAGCCTCCACAGCCCGAAGAGCAACCGTTCGCGCAGCGGGGTGCTTCTCAATCTGATACGCCGCCAGACCATCCTGCTAACCAGACACCGCCAACGGCTCAACAACCTCCGGCGAATCAGGTGCAGTCTTCGGCGACACCACAGGAATCAGTTGCAGGGCCGGGAGCACCGCAGGAGGCGCCGCCAAAGAAAAGCTCGGGCGCGAAGTTCTGCCTGATCGGATGCGTGATCCTGCTCGTGCTGGGAATTCTCGCGGCAGTGCTGCTGGGTCTCCTGGGGAGGTGGGCGAGTGAGCAGGTTGAGGACATGCCCGATGTCATGGAGGAGATTGAGACATGGGTGCCGGACGAGCAGGACGCCTCACCGGATATAAACGACGATGGCGGTGCCGAGGTCATTGACCCGGACGATTCCGGTGACGCAGTTACTCCTCACGATCTCGGAGCGCTGTTCGAACGCTTCGGTGATGCGGTTGAGGGGGCGCGGGAGACCGTCTCCGCCATGCAGGTGGAGGACTTCGACCCGCGCAGCGTCCCTGCCGACATGCTTCCGACATTCTACGGCTTCCTCATGGCGCTGGCACGGCTCTCGCCAGAGGAAGCGCGTCACTGGATGACAGAGGAGGCCGCGGCGGGGGCCCGGCTGGACGAGTGGGAAGAGGCGAAAGAGCATCATACGCACCAGCGCTTCATCAACGGTCACAATGTCACACACGATGATGGAACCGAGGACTTCGTCATAGTTCAGGTCGTCGAGGTCCGGAATAGCGGTGAGCCGATGGATATCCCCTGGCAGATCGAATTCAGCAAGGTTGGCAATCGCTGGCTGGTAACAGACTTCGAATAACCGCCCGTCACAGGCAGCAGCGCGCCACACAAGGGAGTGTCAATTCTGAGAAAGCTTACGATCGAGAGTGGTATCAACGGAGCGTTTCTTACCCGCCGCTGGGAGCGCCCGGGAAACTGGATGGGCCTGACGCGTGAGGTCGGCTTCCGCAATCACGAGTTCTGCGGCGATGTGCTCGACCCGTTCTTCTCCGGTGACCGCGACTTTCAGCTTGAGACCTGCGAGCAGGTTCGGTCCGAGGCCGAGCGCCACGGTGTGAATATCGTGGACGTATACACCGGTGTAGCCACTCATCGCTTCCACGGCCTCTCACACAGTCACCCATCTCCGCGACAGCGCATGAAGGAGTGGATTCTCGACTGCTGCGATCTCGCCATCGCGATGGGGAGCGACCGTATCGGGGGACACTGGGATGCGATCTCGGTCGAAGTCATGGAGGACGAGCGGTCGTATCAGGCTGCAATCGGGCGCGTCCAGAGCATATTTCGCGAACTGGCGCGAGGCGCGAAATCTAAGGGCATTGCGGCGATCTACAATGAACAGATGTATATTCCCAGTGAGATTCCTTGGACTCTCCAGCAGGCCGAGGATTTCCTGCTGGCGGTGAATCGCGACAGCGACGGCTGTCCCGTCCTGCTGACCATCGATGTCGGCCATCAGGCGGGTATGCATTACGGCCTGGAAGGCCCCGATCTTGATTATGTCGAGTGGTGCCGACGCTTCGGTGCAGTTGCGGAGATCGTCCACCTGCAGCAGACCACGCCCGATGCAAGCCACCACTGGCCGTTTACTGACGAGTACAATGAGCGCGGCCACATCGAGATACCACCGATCCTCGACGCACTGGAAGAGGCGCAAACCGAGTTTGCGAACTCGCCTCTCTCCGAAGTGCTCCAGCCGGTCGAGCGAACGTGGCTGATCGCGGAGATCATCCCCGGCTCCACGAAGACGGAAGAGGAGCTTCTCGATGAGTTGAAGGTGTCGTCGGAATACGTGCATCAGTTCGTGCCCGAGGACGGGCTGGCACTGGAGTTCTGAGCAGCCATGGAGCGGTATTGCTTGAATCGGGACGACCGACAATCTCGTGCATCTGAGTCGAGTCGTGAAGAGGCTGCGCGGGTTTTACAGAACCTGCTCGGCTCACAACGCCTTGGCGTCCTGTCGACTCATCACAATGGGGCACCATATGCGAGTCTCGTCGCCTTTGCCGCTTCGGATGATCTTTACTCGATTCTGTTTGCCACGCCGAAAGCCACACGTAAGTTCGCCAACATCACTGCAGATCCGCGTGTCGCGGTGTTGATCGACAATGCCCGCGAATACCCGGTAGACTTCGAGGAAGCCGCTGCAACCACTGCTGTAGGTGAGGCGATCGAGTTGACCGGCGAAGAGCGGGAAGAGGCGGCAGTGCGCTTCTGCGCGCTGCACCCGCATATGCGCGATTTCGTAGCAAGTCCATCGACAGCATTAGTTTCCATAGAGGTTGAGAGTTACTACGTTGTGCGCCGCTTCCAGCATGTAACGGAGTTGCACATTCCTCGATGATGCTGATACCGCTGGCCGAGATAGATGAGGGGCTGCGCGGCGAGGTTGGTGGTAAGGCCTGGTCGCTTGCCACGATGGCACAGCAGGGTCTTACGGTACCCGACGCCGTGGTGGTGCCTGCCGCTCTGTATCGCCACTATGTCAAAGACGCGGACCTCGCCGAACGCATCAGCCTCGAACTCTCCCGTAAGCGCTTCGAGGAGATGCGCTGGGAGGAGATGTGGGACGCCGCTCTGCGGATTCGCAACATCTTCGCGTCCACCCCGCTGCCCGCCGACATGCAGGATGGACTGCTGCGGTCGATCGAGCAGCGTTTCGGCGGCGACGCTACAGTCGTGCGCTCCTCTGCGCTTGCGGAGGACGCGGCGGACACTTCCTTCGCCGGATTGCATGAGAGCTACGTGAATGTGCGCGGGCCGGATCAGATCGCGGAGCACATCCGCCTCGTCTGGGCCTCACTGTGGTCGGACGCGGCCCTGCTCTATCGCCGTGAGCTTGGCCTCAACCCGGCGAACAGCGCCATGGCGGTCGTGGTACAGCGTATTGTTGTCGGCGAGCGGTCTGGCGTGGCCTTCAGTATTTGGCCCGAGGAGCCATCACAGGGCATGATTGAGGCGGTCTGGGGGCTCAACCAGGGCCTTGTTGATGGCACAGTGGAACCGGATCGCTGGGTAGTGGACCGCGACAGTGGCGAGATCGTTGCATACACGGCCGCCGAACGAGAGGAGGCGGTTGTGCCCGGCGCTTCGGGTGTAGAACTGCGCAGCATGGACAGCAGACGGCGCAACTCTGCCCCTCTGACTGATGACGAGGTCTCGAAGATCCACGCTATGTCGAGGCGTGCCGAGGATCTCTTTGGCGCGCCACAGGATACAGAGTGGACCTTCTCGGGCGAGGTGCTGCACATACTGCAGTCGCGGCCGATCACGACCGGCCGCTCGGAAGACGATGACGGTTCGGCCTACTCCCGCTCGTGGTATCTCAGCCTGCGCCGCAGCTTTGACAGTCTGCAGCGTCTGCGCGACAGAATTGAGGCCGAGCACATTCCAGCGATGATCGCTGATGCGAAGCGGTTGGCGGAGACGAATCTCGCGGCTCTGGAGGATGAGCAGCTTGCCGATGAGATACAGCGGCGTGCCCGCCTCTTCGCGGCTTGGCGTGACGTCTACTGGGAGGACTTCATTCCGTTCGCACACGGTGCCAGACTCTTCGGTCAGGTCTATAACGATACGGTGCGTCCGCAGGACCCGTATGAGTTCATCGACCTGCTCTCATCGCAGCCAATCCTCAGCATGCAACGCAACCATATGCTCGAGAAGATGGCCCAGCTTGTGCGCAAGTTGAACCTGACCGCGCAACTCGAAGCCGGGCAGGAACCGCCTGAGGAATTGCGCCAGATGTTGTCGGAATATGCAGGACGCTTCTCTGACCCGTCACCAGGCGGAGGCGACAACCGGCAGATACTCGAACTGGTACTGCGAATGGCGCAACAGGGCCAACGCGAGAGATCCGCTCGGAACACTGATGATCTCCGAGAGCAGTTCCTGAGGTCATTCAAGAGCGGGGATCGCAGCCAGGCAGAAGCGCTGCTGGAGCTTGGAAAGGTGAGCTATCGCCTGCGGGATGATGACAACATATATCTGGGAGACGTCGAGGCCGAGGTGAGGCGAGCGGTGGATATGGCGCGACAGCGCAGTGAGCGCGATCTCCCACAGGACCTCTCACCGGAGGATGCTGCGCGCATTCTGCGCGAGCCCGACTACACCATTGAGGCGGCAGTCAGCGATGCTCAACATAGCGAAGCCGCGCGAACAGACCTATTGCGTGGACAGGAGCGTCAACTGGTGGGCCAGCCCGCAGGAGCAGGGCTGGCTCGAGGCAGGGCTCGCGTGATCGCCGATCCTGGTGATCTCTACGACTTCGAAGCGGGCGAGATACTCGTGGTCGACTCATTGGATCCGACGATGACCTTCGTTGTTCCGCTGGCGGAAGCTATCGTGGAGCGACGCGGTGGGATGCTGATCCACGGCGCCATCATTGCCCGGGAGTATGGCCTTCCGTGCGTAACAGGCGTCCCAGCAGCCGCGGAACTGATCAGGTCCGGCGATGAGATCACCGTGGATGGTTTTCTCGGAATTGTTACGATAAGCAAGCACAGGCGCTGAATGCCGATTCCCGGCACCTGCACCCGAGTTCAGCATTAAGCCCCCGCCTCGCAGTGCCGCCGCGCCAGGAACAGTGCGCCCTTCTTATCCAGCGGCTGATTGGCATTGCCACAGTTGGGTGCCTGAACGCACTCTGGGCAGCCGTCCTCACACGGACAGCACTCGATCTGCTCCACGACTGCCGCCAGCAAATCGTCGAGGCGCTCGTAGGCCGCCTCGACTATACCCACTCCACCGTTGTGCGCGTCGTAGATGCTCACCACCGGGCCCTCAAGGTCGGCATGTTCTGCCTCGGACACCCCGCCGACATCGCGCGTATCGCAGAAGGCGAAGATCGGAAGCAGTGCGATGATCGCGTGTTCCAGCGCGTGCAGCGCACCCATCAGGTCTGCATTCGCCTCAGCCAGCGCGCATACATCCTCCTCCCCCGGCGCGATTGCCAGCCCCACCGTCTCAATGGTGCTCGCGGGCAGGTCGAGTTCCTCGCTCCCAAGCTGCTGCTCGGTGACCTGCCGTATCTTTCGAAAGCCGATGACGCGCGACGTGATGCTTATCTCGCCGAGCAGTGCCCGCGCGCCTGAACCCATCTCGCGCTCGGTTTCCCAGCCAATGACCGACATCTGCAACGCGCTCATTGCCCGAGTGTAATAGTCCACGTCCGCGCGCGCCACCCGGGCGGTTCGATTCTCGAGATCCAACTCCTCGACAAGGTAGCTCTCGCCGAGATGTAGATAGATCGCACCCGGATGCACCACCCGGAAGACCGATGCGGCGTCAACAGTCCCGAGGAGGCTTTCTTCTTCCAACTCGCGTATCTGCCAGGGCGGACCTCCCGAGGAGCGCAGGCTCACCTCCGCCGCGGGATACAGGTCCGGATCGACCCAGTACCAGCGCGTTCGCTTTGCCACGAAGGGCAGATCAGAGTCCTCGCGATACTCGGGGTCGGCCAGAATCTCGAGAATATGCTCCATCTCATCACCAAAAAGCTCCGCGTCCACGTCGTCGATCGGCTGCTCGTAGGCGGCGCACAGCAGGTGTCCGGCAAGGATGTATCTGTTGTGCGGGTTGATGAGCGCGCGTTCGCTATCCGCCTTCATGAGGTACTCCGGGTGCTGTGCGAGGTAGCGATGTACGCCGCCCGGAAGCGTGACGAGCGCGGCGAGAGAGTCGCGAACTCCGCGGCCGGAGCGTCCGATCTGCTGCCAGGTGCTGGAGATCGTGCCCGGATAGCCGGTGAGGACCGCAGAGTCGAGGCCGCCGATGTCTATACCTACTTCAAGCGCAGTGGTAGAGATTACCCCGAGTAGTTCTCCCTCGAAAAGCCTGCGCTCGATCTCCCGCCTCTCCTCCGGCAGATAACCGCCGCGGTAGGACATCACTCGCTCGGCGAGATCCTCGTACTCAGCGAGGCCCTCGCGCGCGTAGCGCAGGACAAGCTCGGCGACACGCCGCGCAAGTACGAATACGATTGTGCGAACATGAGCCTTAACAAGCTCGACCATAAGGTCAGCGGCTTCGAGATTCGCAGAACGCCGCCTCAGTGGCTGTCCTTCGATCTCTGGTGGCTGCCAGAGCATAAGGAATCTACGGCCGCGCGGTGCGGTGTCATCGTCGATCACCGTTGGATCGAGACCCGTCAGATCGCGGAAGAGCTCACCTGGATTGCCGATCGTAGCCGAACACGCGATGAACTGCGGATCGGAACCGTACGTTGCGCAGATCCGCCGGAGTCTTCGTATCACATTCGCGGTGTGTGAGCCAAAGACGCCCCGGTAGGAGTGAACCTCATCAAGCACCACGAACTCAAGGTTACGGAAGAAATCTGCCCAGGTGTGATGATAGGGCAGGATTCCGATGTGCAGCATATCAGGATTGGTCAGCACTACCTGAGCGTCACGCTTGATACGCCTGCGATCCCGCTTCGGCGTGTCCCCATCGTACGTGGCGGCGTGGAAAGCGCTGCCCGCGCCGAAATCTGCAAGTTTGCGAAGCTGGTCCTGCGCGAGTGCCTTCGTCGGGTACATGAGCAGCGCACGGCGCGCAGGCCGTTCGTAAAGGCGCTGTGCAAGCGGGACGACGTAGGTGAGCGTTTTTCCGGAAGCAGTGCCGGTAACCGTGACCGCGTGATCGCCGCGCAGAGTGGCCTCTATAGCACGCGCCTGGTGTTCGTAGAACCGCTCGATGCCGAGGTCCTCAAGTATCTCGATAACCATCCGATGCAGTTCTGCATCAAGATCGGCATAACGCGCCTCGCGCGCGGGGATCTCCCGCACCCAGCGAATCTGCCCCCGGTAGTCATCATCTGCCCGGAGTTCCTCGATGAATCGCTTCAGGTCCATGCCGTAGAAATCCCGAGCATACTCACGAGGCCGCTACTCACTGCGATCGACCTCTTCGGTGTCGTCAACCGGTCTGGTGTCTTCAACGCTCTCGGTTGACTTCTCGAACAACCCCGCCAGCAATACGCTCAGCATGTAGAGGATCGCCAGCGGTGTGGCCAGCAGCACCATGGTGGCGGGATCTGCAGGAGTGGCTATGGCTGCAAAGATAAAGAGCGCGACGACTGCTACCCGCCAGTATTGGAGAAGTTGGGCTTTCGTCACGATTCCCACCGCCGCGAGGAAGCTCAGGACCAGCGGAAGCTCGAATGAAATGCCAAATACGATCAACATGCGCATTAGAAATGAGATGTAAGGAGGAAGTGTGAGCTCCACCTCAACACCCATCGAGCGGTTGAAGCGCAGGAAGAACTCGAAGGCCCTAGGCGCGATGAAGAAACAGACCGCGACGCCGCTCAGGAACAGGGCGATTGCGAGCGGGACTATGAGGATGAACCATCTCCGCTCGTCAGGCTCAAGGGCCGGTTCGATGAACAGCCACATCTCAACAATGGCGGCAGGCGAGGCAACGATCACACCCGCGACAAGCGAGATATGCAGCATCAGTATGAAACCCTCGGCTACCTCGAAGATGCGGAAGGCGAAGTCCTCTTCCCCGGCCAGTTGTGCACCGAGTTCGGCGGGATAGCGCAACACCTCCAGAAGCTGCATGCGAGCGACCCAACTCAGCGCCGCCGCAGCGATGATGTACAGCATTATCCGCAGCAGTCGCCAGCGCAACTCCTCGAGATGATCCCAGAAGCTCAGTTCGTTCGGGTCTGCCGCCATCACACGTCCCTGCTGGAGGTGATCCTGCGCGGTGGTACATGGCTGTTCGTCGCGAGGGTATTTCGCCGAACGGGGAGTGATGACCTGTCCGAACCGCTGTCCGCGCGATTTTGCGGGAAAGACATGGGCGAGCATCGCTCAAGAACAGCGGAGTCCCATCCGAACGAACGCGTGTGGTACGAGCGGTCGTCGTCGGACATGCGCTTCTCCTCTCTGAAGGGCGGTCAAGCGAATGTGGGGGAGATGAGTGCCCTCTGACGATTCCAGAGAGGGCCGAGGTGAGCGGGCGGCGAATACTGCGCCGACACCATAAGATCAATGCTGTTGACCACAGAGGGCGGGTACAGGATGCCACTGAACTTCGATAAACTGATGGGCGATGGAACGGGCTGTCTCGGCGCGATGATGCGCACCGCTCGTGCCTACCTTGCGGAAAGCTCCCCCAGCGTGCTGCTGCAACGCGTCGGTGACAGGATCGAAGAGATGCCGGGAGGCGACTGTCCGGACAAGCGCTGGTTTCAGCGCTCCTACGGCCGCGAGGTCACTGACGCCCCGGACGACCTGCTGGTGGGCGATAGTCTCTTCTACCTTACCGAGCAGCGCAGGCTCTTTCTCGATTGCACCGGCGGGCACTATCAGATGACGTGGGGCTACGAGCACCCGGAGCTTACGGAGCTTCTGCTGGACGGCATCGAGCGCGGCATCGTCTGGGACAATCACTCGAACATCCCCTCGGCGCCGGTGAAGCGCCTCACCGAGAAGCTGGTGGAGCTTGCGAATCCGGGTCGCGACCTCGCCGACCTTCAGGCCGACCCGGACAGCCTCAACACGGTGCTCTCGGGCACCGCGACCGGCTCCGTGGCCTGCGCCGCCGCGATCAAGATGATGCTGATGAATCACCAGGGCCCCGGCGACCCGGTATTCGTGGTGCTGGACGGGAACTACCACGGCACGGACATGCTCGCACAGCGCCTGCGCGGAATGTGGCCGGAGATCTTCTGCAACCTCGCGGTCGTCGCGGTGCAGCCCAACGATGTGGAGGAGCTTGAAGCGACCTTCCGCGAGCATGGCGAGAACGTGGCCGGATTCTGGGCAGAGCCGATCATGATGAACCGCGAGGCGATTCCGATCGAGCCGGATTACCTCCACCTCGCGCGCGGGCTCTGCGACAACACCGGCGCGCTGATGGCGATCGACGAGATTCAGACCGGATTCTGGTTCCCCGAGGTCATCTACTGTGCGCGCATCGGTCTCGAACCGGACTTCCTCGTACTGGGCAAGGGCATGACCGCGGGTTTCCACCCGCTTTCGGCACTGGTGTATAAGGGCCGTCTCGACTGCCTCGAACAGTACGACGCGATCAGCACCAACGGGAACGCCGCGCTGGCGGCGTACATGGCCCTCGGCTGCATCGAACTGATCGAGCGTCATGCCGATGGGATCGAGGCCGCGGGTGCGGCGTGGCACGACGCGATGGCCGAGATCGCCGACGAGTTCGCCGACACGCTGGTGGAGCCGCGCGGAATCGCGCACATGTCGGGGCTGAAGTTCCGCGAGCGCGACGAGTGCCTTGACTTCCATCGCCGGGCGTTGGAGCGTGGCCTGTGGCTGCGCGCACACGCCTACCACGAGGGGCACAGTGCGATCCTGACCAAGTTCGCGCTGCCGCTCGACCGGCAGGTGGTTGACTTCGCGGCGGACGCCCTGCGCGACCTGCTGCGCGGCGACTGAGCGAGTTGCTCATTGACACCCGCCGCGCCGGCGCGTGGCGGATGAACTACGAATCGACGAGAGGACACTGATGAGCCACCCCTACTTTGAGTACACCGACGTGGATCGGGCCTTCTTCGAGGAGCGGATCGATCCGTGGCTTCCGGAGCGCATCTTCGACGCCCACCGGCACGTTCGCCTGCCCGAGCACGTGGACGAATCCCAGGAGCGCTTCAAGCGTGGCACCTTTCCCGAGGGGATTGCCGGGCCGGAGTCCATCGAGGAGGCTCGGGAGGCCTACGCGGTCCTCTTCCCCGACCGCGAGGTGGAGATGCTGGCCTTCGGCTCGCCTCAGAGCAACTGCGACTGCGAGGCGAGCAATGCGTACGTGTCGGAGACGTTCGCGTGGAACGACGACGCACGGACAGGAGTGTCCGTGCCACGGACCGAGAGGGAAGATGAGCATGTACGATCTAAGGGGCGTGGCGGGTCGGTGGGGCTGGCGCTGAGCAGGCCGGACTGGTCGGTGGAGAAGCTGGCGGAGGAGCTTCGCAGACCCGCGATCATCGGCGTGAAGCCCTACGAGCGGCTGATTCCCGACTTTCAGGGCGGGGATGTGAGCATCTTCGAGTTTCTGCCTCACGAGCACCTCGAACTGCTCCATGAGCTTGGCGCATGGGTAACGCTGCACCTGCCGCGCAAGGAGCGTCTCGCGGATCGCGCAAACATCGAGGAGATCATCGAGATCAGGGCGCGCTATCCTGAGGTGAAGCTGGTAATCGCGCACCTCGGCCGCTCCTACGCCGGGCGCTACGCGCGCGAGGGCTTCCCGCCCCTGGCCGATGACGAGGGACTGCTCTTCGACAACTCCGCGGTGCTGAACCCGGCGGTGCATGCGCTGGCGCTGGACCGCTTCGGACCGGAGCGAATCATGTGGGCGTCAGACCAGCCGGTCTTTTACATGCGCGGCAGGCGGCGCTGGGAGGGCGACCGTTACATCAACCTCACCAGCGGTGACTACGAGTGGAACACCGATCGCCAGCCGCCCGAGGTCGAGGCCACGTACACGCTCTCGCTCTACGAGGCGATCGCGGCCTGCCTCGACACGATCCTCGCCCTTGGCTTCGGCGACGATGAGATCTCCGCGATCTTCCACGGCAATGCGCGGCGGCAGATCGACGAGGTCCTTGCGCGAAAGGAGCGCTGGTGATGCGCAGTTGCACCCATGCGTGGCGTGCCACAAACGCACACATCGACCTTTCTCAATGGCTCCGTGGCACGGACACTCCTGTCCGTGCGCCGTTGCGTGCATCCGATCGGACCGACGCACCGGTCAACGACACAGCCGGGAGCGGGGTCCCGCCTCTCCGAGGACAAGAGAATACACGGCGGGAGGACGGCTCCGTCAGTGGTGCCGGTGCCGCACTGATGGGCATTGACCTCGGCACCACCGCGGTGAAGGTCGGCATCTTCGACGCGCAGAGCGGAGAGATGCTGGGCGTCGCGCGCTCGGAGTACTCTCCCACCTCGCCGCGCGCCGGGTGGATGGAGCTTGAGGGGGAGACCTACTGGCGGGCCGTCGTCGAGGCCACGCGCGAGGCGCATGAAGCAGCGGGGCATCCCGAGGTCATCGGGATCGGTCTGTCGAGCCAGGGGCAGACCTTCCTGCCGCTGGACGCGGACCTGCAGCCGCTACGCCCGGCGATCGTCTGGCTGGACACCCGCGCGGAGGATGAGGCGCGGCGGATCAACGATGCGGTGGCCGCTGATGAACTGCGCCTGCGGCGTGGATCGGCCGCGGTGAACACCATCGACTCAGCGCCGAAGATCCTCTGGCTGCGCGAAAACGAGCCGGAGACGTGGGCGCAGACGCGTCACCTCGTGATGCTGCCGGACTTCATCGGCCTGCGACTCACCGGGGAGTTGCGGCTGGACCTGAGCAACGCGGGCTCCACGGCGATGGTCGATCGCACGCAGGATGACTGGTGGCAGGAGATGCTCGACGTGGTCGGTGTGCCCCGCGAGTGGCTCAGCCCGCTGGGAGGCCCCGGGGAGCCGATCGGGCAACTGGCCGGGGAGGCGGCGGATGAGCTTGGCCTGCGCGAGGGCGCGACCGTCTCCCTCGGCTGCAACGACCAGCTTGCGGGCGCGGTGGGCGCAGGGAACATCGCGCCGGGCCTCGCCTCCGGGACCGTCGGTACCGCGATGGCGATCGTGGTCACCAGCGCGGAAACCCACGCAGATGAGGGCGGCTTCGACGGGCGCCATGCGGTGCCGGGCCTGCACTATCTGCTGACCTACACGAAGACCTCCGGGGTGCTGCTGACGTGGCTGCGCGACCTGCTGGGGGCGGGCGACTACGACACCCTGCTGGCCGAGGCACAGGAGGCGCCGCTCGGCTGCGACGGCCTCATCTGCCTGCCGCACTTCTCGGGGACGGCCACGCCGAGCTTCCGCAGCGATGTTCGAGGGGGCTTCGTCGGCATGTCACTCGGACACGGCCGCTCGCACATGATCCGCTCGGTAATCGAGGCGGTCTGCTTCTGTGCCCGGCAGGCGCTGGAGCTTGCGGCGGAGGCCGGTCAGCCGGTGGCGGAGTTGCGCGTGCTGGGAGGCGCGGCGCGCTCCGACTGGTGGATGCAGCTAATGGCGGACATCACGCGCACCCCGCTGTCGGTGCCCGGGTGCCCGGACGCGGCGGTGCTGGGCGCGGCGATCTTCGGGGGCGTGGCGGCGGGCGTGCTGGATTCGATCGAGGCGGGCTCGCAGAGGTTCTACCGCGCCGACCGCAGCTTCACGCCTGACGAAACGCACGGAGAGGCCGGCGACGCCGCGTACGCCGCCTACCGTGCAGCGATGGAGAGGCTCTATCCGGGGGCGCTGGGCTGACGAGCCCACGACGCGAAATCGAAATGTCCTCACGGGAGGCGTAGCAGATGAACCGTCCCACGCGCATAGGACTACTGCCGCTGTATCTGGCGCTCTACGATGAGGTGCGGCCCGAGGTTCGGCCGGAGATGGAGCAGTTCGCCGATCACGTGGCGCGGCGTCTCGGCGAGATGGAGCTTGAGGTGGCGCGCGCTCAGGTGTGCTGCGTCCGTGCGGAGGTTGAGCAGGCGGTGCGCGACCTCGCGGACGCGGATGCGCTGATGACGCTGCACCTTGCATACTCGCCCTCGCTGGAGTCGGCGCAGACGCTGGCGGGGAGCGATCTGCCGCTGGTTCTGCTCGACACCACGCCCGCGTCTCGCTTCGGCGAGGATGCCACCGGCGATGACATGTTCCGCAACCATGGGATCCACGGCGTGCAGGACCTCGCCAGCGTGCTGCGGCGGCACTCGCGGCCCTACCTGCTGTGCGTCGGGCACCTCGATGACCCGGAGTTCGCGGAAGAGGTGAAGCTGCGCTGCCGGTCGGCGCGCGCGGCACGGGCGCTCGGCACCATGCGCGTGCTGGTGATCGGAGAGGACTTCGAGGGCATGGGCGACTTCGCGGTAACACCGGACGTGCTTCACGAAGAGCTTGGCGTACACGTCAGCCGGATGCCTGTGAGGCAACTCGCGCTGGAAGCAGGCAACGTCACCGACGAGGAGCTTGCAGCGGAGCTTGAGAGCGATGGTGCGCAGTGCGACTGCAGCGAGGTTGCCCCGGAGGTCATCGAGCGCACGAATCGCGTGGGGTTGGCGGTGCGTAGCCTGCTGGAGAAGACCGAATCAGGCGCGTTCAGCTTCAACTTCGCGTCGTTCGTGGGCAGCACCGGGATCGAGACGGTGCCCTTCCTCGAGGCCTCGAAGGCGATGGCGCGCGGCGTCGGCTACGCGGGCGAGGCCGATGCGCTCACCGCGGCGCTGATCGGGAGCCTCGCGCAGGCCGGATGCACGGTGACCTTCACCGAGATGTTCTGCCCCGACTGGGAGGGCGGATCGATCTTCATGAGTCACATGGGCGAGTGCGCGCTGCACATGTCCGATGGCCCCGCGCCGCTGGTAGAGAAGGGCTTCAAGTACAGCGACGTCGAGAACCCGGCGATCGCCACTCCGAAGATGCGACCGGGCGAGGCTACCCTCGTGAACATCGCGCCGGGACCGGAGCGAAGCTTCTCCCTGATCACCGCGCGCGTCGAGGTGATGGACCGCGGCCCCGCGCCGAACTTCACCGAGGCTCCGCACTTCTGGATTCGCCCGCTGGATCGGAGCCTGCGCGACTTCCTGCGCGGGTACAGCGAGGTCGGCGGCACCCACCACCTCGGGCTATGCATGGGCGACGAGATGGAGATGGTGGCCGGGATGGCGGGATTGCTGGGGATGGATCATTACGCGGTGTGAGCGCGGGCGCTGAAGGTCTGCAGGGAACGGAGTGCCAGCATGAAGACTGACGGAATCTGCGCGGTGATCTCCGGGGACATCGTAGATTCGCGGCGGTTCTCGGACAGAGGCCCGGCGTTGCGGGACGCGATCGCGGATGCTTACCGCCAGTGTGCGGAGGCGTTCGATGAAGCACTCGGCGGGATGCCCAGGGTGGACATCTTCGCTGGAGATTCGTGGCAGATGATGACATGTTCACCTGTCCCCGCTCTGCGGGTCGGGTTGTGCATGCGGGCGCTGCTGAAGTCACGGGAGGATCTGCCGAAGGTTGACACGCGGATCTCTATCGGAATCGGTAGCGTGGATTTCGTCGATCAGGACAGTCTTTCGCAGAGCCAGGGCGAGGCGTTCATGCTCTCGGGAGAGGCTCTGGACCGGCTGCGGGAGGAGAGCGTGAGGATGGCGGTGGCGGTACCGAACGCGTTGCGCGGAAACGGCGACGAGCAACTGCTTGACCTGCAGGAGACGCTTGACATGATGCTGGTGCTGATCGATGCGATCTGCAAGGACTGGACAGCGCGTCAGTCAGCGATCGTCTCACGAGCACTGATGGGACGGACGCAGGTGCGGATAGCGGAGGAGATGGCGATCTCCCAACCGGCGGTGTCGCAGATGCTCGATGCGGCGAAGTGGTCGGCTGTCGATAACGCCCTTGACTGGTGGCAGAGGACCGCGAGCAGTCTATAAGCTTCAGGGATTATTATAGGCGACTATAAGTCGCCGATTGTCGTGTCGGGGGTGCTGCTGTGGATCTTGAGCCCGCAGGACAGCAGATTCTGATCGTGCTCCTCTTTGCCCATGTGTTACTTGACCACTATCTTCCGCCCGAGGAGGGATGGGGCGCGACACCCTGCGCGTCGGCCCTCATCGGCGCAGTAACGGCGCTGTGCTTCTTTGAGCCTGCAGGATTGCCGGCCGGACTGACAGTTGCTCTCGGTTACGCTGCAATCCGCCGGTTTCTCGGTGGCCGGACTGCGCAGAAGACTGCCTCATACATCGTTGCACACGCGGGGGTCATTCTGCTGCTGATCCTTAGCATCGGTTACTTTGCGGGCCCCGACAGTGGTGCATGGCTCTCAAGGCTCGCCGGGCCGCCGCTTCAGGCCATCGTTATTCTGACCGGACTGCTCTTCATGTGGTGGACGGGATCCAACGCGGTGGGGCTTATCGTAAGGGACCTGGATTTCGAGCCGCCCGACGCCATCCCCAACGCTGGCAGGCTGATCGGGCAACTCGAGCGAACACTCATACTGTTTCTCGTGATCGCGGGTGTGCCCTCAGGCATAGGCTTCCTCATAGCCGCGAAGTCAGTGCTTCGCTTCGGAGATGTCACTGCGGAGGGCACCGACAACCGAAAAATGGCGGAATATGTGATCATCGGCACATTGGCAAGCTTCACATTCGCAATTCCTGTCGCGTATGCCACGGCGGCATTGCTGCAGTCGGCGCAATGAAAGGCAACAGATCGGGAGATGAAGATGAACTCTGACACGATTCGTTTCGGCATCATCGGCGCGGTGAAACGCGGGTCGAGCTTTGTGCGGGCGCTGCAGGCGCACCCGGCGGCAGAGCTTGTCGCGCTCTGTGACATTCAGGAGGAGTTGCTTGAGGAGGCCGCGGATGACCTTGGCCTCTCGCTCACCTTCACCTCCGACGAGGAGATGCTGCGCTCGGGCGAGGTGGATGCGGTCATCGTCGCCACGCCGATGCCGCTCCACGTGCCGCAGTCGGTGATGGCGCTGGACCTCGGCATCCATGTGCTCAGCGAGGTGCCCGCGGGGGTCTCGTACGAGCAGTGCCGCGAGCTTGTGCGCGCCGCGAAGACAAGCGCGGCCACGTACATGATGGCCGAGAATTACACGTACATGCGCCCGAACGTGATCGTGAAGGAGATCGCGCGGCAGGGTCTCTTCGGCGAGATGTACTTCGCCGAGGGCGCGTACATTCACGAACTGAAGGGCCTCAACGAGATCACCACCTGGCGGCGGCGCTGGCAGACGGGGATCAACGGCAATACCTACCCCACGCATTCGCTCGGCCCGGTGCTGCAGTGGCTCGACCAGCGCGTCACGGCGGTGATCTGCGTCGGATCGGGCCATCACTACGTCGATCCGCGCGGCGGCCGCTACGAGCTTGAGGACACCGTGGAGACGCTCTGCAGGCTGTCGGGAGGGGGCCTCGCGCGCATCCGCCTCGACATGCTCTCCGACCGCCCGCATAACATGACGTGGTACGCGCTCCAGGGCACCGATGGCGCGTACGAGGCCGGGCGAAGCAAAGGCGAGGAGCCGCAGATCTGGCTGCGCTCCCGCTCACCCGAGGAGATCGCGTGGGAGCCGCTGGAGAACCTCGCCGAGCAGTTTCTGCCGGAGTACTGGCGCAACCCGCCCGAGGAAGCTCTGCAGGCGGGACACGGCGGCGGCGATTACTGGGAGATCCACGACTTCGTAGAGGCGATCGCGAACGGCACTCCGCCGCCGATCGGCATTCACGAGGCGATGGACATGACGCTGCCTGGTCTGGCGAGCCAGGAGTCGATCGCCGAGGGCGGGCAGTGGGTCGCGGTGCAGGACAGCCGCACGTGGTGAGACCGTGAACGGCGCCCTCGCCGGGGAGCCGAACGGCGCCCCTCCCCGCTCCTCGCGCCGCTGCTGCGCAGCAGTCACTCGGACCACCCCTCCCCCTTTCGCCGCAAAGGACGCGGCGAGGGCGGGAGAGGGGATACGGCAACGACCTCAGGTCGCAGTCAGCTATCCTCGCTCCAGCGCAGGATGAGGTCGCGGGCGGCCTTCACCTCGTCCACGCGGCCGACCGAGGTGCGCGTCGGTGCGTCACTCA
Source organism: candidate division WS1 bacterium (assembly GCA_003566775.1). Classification (GTDB taxonomy): domain Bacteria; phylum Armatimonadota; class Zipacnadia; order Zipacnadales; family UBA5352; genus UBA5352. Next base: position 5,019 of record PXBW01000281.1, on the reverse strand, counting down.
GGCGCTCGGGATCACTCTCCGCCTCGTCCGCGAGCCTCAGCATCACCTCGATGAACCGGTCGAGCGTGCGCAGGCTCTCCGTCTCGGTCGGTTCGATCATCAGCGCCTCATCCACGATGATCGGAAAGTACATCGTGGGCGGGTGGATGCCGAAGTCCAGCAGGCGCTTGGCGAAGTCGGCGGCACGGAGGCCGGTCTCCTTGCGGATGCTCTCCGCGGAGAGCACGAACTCGTGCATGCACGGCCCCGGGTAGGGCAGTTCCCAGCGGCCCTCGAGCGCGCGCATCAGGTAGTTGGCGTTGAGCACCGCATCGCTGCTGGCCCGGCGCAGGCCCTCGGCGCCCATCGCCAGGATGTACGCCCACGCGCGCACCAGCACGAGGAAGTTGCCGAAGAAGCTATGCACCGTGCCGATGCTCTGCGGGCGGTCGCGGTCCCAGACGATCCGCCCCTCCCGCTCGACCAGCCGCGGGATCGGCAGGAAGGGCTCAAGCTCCGCCGTCACCGCTACCGGCCCCGCGCCCGGCCCCCCGCCTCCGTGCGGAGTGCTGAAGGTCTTGTGCAGATTCACATGCACCGCGTCGAAGCCCATCTCACCGGGACGCGCGTAGCCCATGATGGCGTTGAGATTCGCGCCATCGCAGTAGACGAAGCCACCCACGTCGTGGACCATGCGCGAGATTTCGAGCACATCGGTCTCGAACAGCCCGAGCGTGTTGGGGTTGGTGAGCATCAGCGCGGCGACGTCCTCGTCGAGTGCGTCCGCAATCTCGTCGAGATCGATCCGGCCACGCTCGTTGGAGGCGATGTTGGTGGACTCGTAGCCGCAGCGAGTTACCGACGCCGGGTTCGTGCCGTGCGCGGTGTCGGGCACGATGACCCTCGCGCGCGCGTCGCCGCGGCTCTCGTGGCAGGCGCGGAAGACACGCAGGGCGGTGAACTCGCCCGCCGCGCCCGCGGGTGAGTGCAGGGAGACCGCGGGCAGACCGAGAATCTCCGCGAGCCAGCACTCAAGTTCGTGCATCAGGCGCATCGCGCCCTGCACATGCTCCTCGGGGGTCTCCGGATGAAGCCGCGACCACTGGGGCGAGGCCGCGATCTCCTCGTTTGCCTTCGGGTTGTACTTCATCGTGCAGGAGCCAAGGGGGTAGAAGTTCGCGTCAACGTTGAAGTTCTTCGTCGCAAGGTGCGCAAAATGACGGGCTATCTCGGGTTCAGTGACCCGCGGCAGGCCCGGCGGTTCATCGCGTAGCTGCTCGGAGGCGATCCACCCCGACTCAAGCTCAGGCAGATCGCTCTCCGGCAGTTCGACGCAGCGCTTTCCCGGCTGGGATAGCTCAAAGAGTGTCGGCTCGGGCATCGTCTCTCTTCCCTCTCCCCGATCTTGTGTGTGCTTCAGAGTCCGCCGGCCTCGACGAGGCCCTCGATCTGCTCGCGCGAGCGGCACTCCGTGGCCGCGAGCAGCAGGCAATCGCTCAGGGCCTCGTAGTCCCTGTCGAGCGCGGGCCCGCCAAGGTACCCCTCGGCGCAGAGGTCACGCACCAGTTGATCGGGCGATCCCTCGACGCGAACGACGAACTCGTTGAGGAAGTCGCCGGAGAAGCGGGGTGTCGCGACTCCATCCGAGTCCGCGATCAGATCGCGCAGGTGGTGCGCGTTGCGGGCGCCCGCGGTTGCCACCTCACGCAGGCCGTCCGGCCCGAGGGCGGCCATATACACGCACGCCGCCAGCGCGCAGAGGCCCTCGTTGGTGCAGATGTTACTGGTGGCGCGGGCGCGGCGAATATGCTGCTCGCGAGTCTGCAGGGTCAGGCAGTATGCCAACTCACCGTTCGCGTCCTGCGACTTCCCCACGACGCGCCCCGGCATGATGCGCACAAGCTCCTCGCGGCAGGCGAACAGGCCCAGCAGCGGTCCGCCGAAGCCCGGCGGCAGACCCAGCGCCTGACCCTCACCCAGTGCGATGTCGGCTCCGTACTCGCCGGGCGGCTTCAGCAGCGCCAGCGAGACCGGCTCCACGCCTGCGATCATCAGCGCCTCAGCGTCATGCGCAAGCTCAGCGGCCGCGTCCATCTGCTCGATCACGCCGAAGAAGTTCGGCTGCTGCAGGCAGACGCATGCGACGTCGTCGGCAAGCGCGGTCGCAAGCGCCTCGAGGTCGGTCGCACCGCTGTCGTCGAGGAACGAGACCTCCTCGATGCTGATCCCCGCAGCCTCGCAGTAGGTTCTCGCGGTGCGGCGCGCGGCGGGCGGCGCGGCGGCCGAGATCAAGGCCCGCTCGCGCTTCGTAGCCGATGCGGCCATCAGGATCGCCTCACCGAGGCCGGTCGCGGCATCGTAGAGCGAGGCGTTCGCCACGTCCATCGCGGTAAGCTCGCAGACCATCGTCTGATACTCGAACATCGCCTGCAGCGTGCCCTGCGACGCCTCCGGCTGGTAGGGAGTGTAAGGTGTGACGAACTCCGGACGGCTGACCACGCTGCGCACGATCGCAGGGATGAAGCGATCGTAGATTCCGCCCCCGGAGAAGCATACGAGTTCGTCGAGGCTGCGGTTCTGCGCGCCCAGCTTCCGGGCGCGTTCGACAAGCTCCGGCTCGGTCAGCGGTTCCGGCAGTTCCGGCATGGCCACTGCCCGCACCTCTTCAGGAATCTCGGCGAAGAGTTCGTCCATCGACCCGATCCCGAGGGCGTCAAGCATCCTGCGACGTTCCTGCTCGGAGTGAGGAAGATAGCCCAAGGCTCAGACCTCCTCGTCGAGAGTTTCCACGTATGTATCTGCGTTCATGAGTTCATCGAGTTCGGAGAGGTCATCGGGCGCGATCGCAATCATCCACGCCTCCCACGGATCTTCTGCGAGAAGATCGTAGTCGTCGTGAAGCGCTTCGTTAATCTCAACGACCTGCCCGGAGACGGGGGAGTTCAGCTCGGATACCGCCTTTACGCTCTCTATCTCGCCGAACGGCGCGCCTTGCGTTAGAGGCGTTGCAAATGTGGGAAGATCGAGGAAGATCACATCCCCGAGTTGCTCCATGGCGTAATCGGTTATCCCCACCCGCACCACCTCGCCCTCTACCTTCGCCCACTCGTGAGTCCTGGAGTACATCCGATCATCCGGCATCGACATATGACTGCTCCTTCCGGCAAGCACGGATTCTACCTGTGAACTATTGGCCTCTCGTGCGGAAAATCCTCCGTAGACGCTTATCGTTCGAAGCGTGGCAGGACGGTCGCCCTGACGTGGATCGGAAGACGATCACTCGGCTGAAGCTCTTCAGCACTGCGACTATCTGTGGCACGTTCGAACTGCCGCGCGGGATAGATCAGAACCGCGGCGCCTTCCGAGGCTGCACCCTGCTGCACCCACGCCATCCCGATCTGCCGGCTGCCGACGAGCGCACAGCTTGTGACCCAACCGGCAAATTCGCCGCGCGCTGTCGCGATCGGATCGCCCCCGCGGATTGCACGCGCGCCTTCATCATCCACGCAGAAGCGCGCAACTCGATGATCGCGCTTCTCTTCTCTCGCGAGCAGCCCCTCCCGCCCCACGAAGAACGGTTTGTCCAGCGCGACGAATGGCGCGTAGCCCGCGCCCATCGGCGTAATCTGGTGCGGCCCGGCAAGCTCGTGTCCGAACAGCGGCAGGCCAACCTCAACTCGCAGCGAATCACGCGCGGCGAGACCGGCCGGAAGCACGGCCCGGCTCCCGCCCACCTCAAGGATTCGGCACCAGAGATCCGCGGCGCCCTCGGGGTGGACGAAAAGCTCGAAGCCGACGTCCTCTCCGGTGTAACCGGTGCGTGAGATCATCACCGGGCGTCCGTCCAGCACCGCCTCGGTGATCGCGAAGCGCTTGAGGTCAAGCGCCGGGCAGGCCTCGCCGCCCGCAAGTTCGCACAGCACCTCCGCCGATGCGGGCCCCTGCAGCGCGAGCAGCATCCGCTGATTCTCTCCGGCATCATCAGATCTGAGATCGCGGATCTCGACGGCCCCGAGCGCGCGGCGCTCCGGTTCCTCCTCGCTGAGTGGCTCACGGCCCCCGGCAAGGTCGCGCAGCCACCGCGTGACCCGCTCGGCGTTCGCGGCATTGACCACCGCCAGGAAGCGGTCATCGACCAGGCGGAAGATGATGATGTCGTCGATCGGCAGACCGTCGTGATCGAGCAAGAAGGTGTAGCGACCGTGGCCCCGTTCCAGTCTGCTCGCCCATCCGGTGGTGACCGCGTCGAGGAATCTCTCGACACCCTCGCCGGAGAGTTCCAGTACGCCCATGTGCCCGACATCAAAGAGACCGGCGGCCTCCCGCACTGCCGCATGCTCCTGCGCGACCGAGGTGTACCAGACAGGAAGTCGCCAGCCTGCGAATTCTATCAGCTTTGCGCCCAGCCGCCGATGTTCGTCGATCAACGGCGTGTCTCGCGGAGCCTCCGTATCTGTCGGGGTCCCGCTCGATTGATGCGTCACTGTGACCACTCTCCGATCTCCTGCGTTCACCCCCAGATAATACGCCGTGACGGGGGGAGAGTCCTTCCCTGACCAGTCTCGGCCCCGGCTGCTTTGAGGTCTCAAAGCGCTTCGCGAGGGCAGGCAACGGAGTTCATCACGCTGTAGAATGCGACGATCAGGCGCATGTAATCCAGGTCGCACCGGGACAGGGAGCTTCGCCGCCGGGAATGGTATTGAGCACACTCGCCGATGTAAGCCCAGATCAGCAGATTCGCTTTGACCAGCGGAACCGGAAGAACTGTTCAGTGTCTGTACTGAGGGGCGTGATATGCTGGCGCTGCAGATGGAGCGGGACGAGTCCGAGGAGACGGTGGCGCAATACACTATGGGCGCGGGGCTTGAAGTTTTCCGGCTCTGGATCAGGTGAGGCAGTCAGCGAAAAGGGTCGCTCAGGCCGAACAGGTCGCGGGAGGCCAGCGTGATAGCAATGCATGGCGAATCAGAGGATCATCGCGGCCAGAGCACAGCTCGGACTGTGTCTCTCTACGCCATCGGCCTTGTCGCAGGGGCTCTG